>NZ_JBSSCS010000008.1:0-90036 GCF_054060015.1 Thermostichus sp. MS-CIW-25 | reverse complement strand
AGTCAGACCTGTCATAACTGCCTGCACATCCACCCTGAGCAGGGCAAGTCCTACCGAAGCGGCAAGTCGTTCAAGTGTGGACATTGTGGCTGGGAGGGGGATGCTGACTATAACGCTGCTCGGGTAATCTCTCTCCTTGGGGCGACTGTAAACTCGCCTGAAATTCCGAAACTTAGCTGTCCCCTGGGGCCGCTAGGGATTGGGATAAAGCCCGCACCCTGCGCATAGCGCGGGTGCCGGGTAGTTTACGGGCCATCCTTGGGGCTCAGTTGCGGCGAAACAGGCTGTCCAAGTAGATGCGTGCCGCCCGCCGGTCGCTCTCCCCGCTTTGGAGCAGGAATAACGAGAGCGCTGCCGTCACCACCCGATCCTGATCCCAGTCGGGATGGCGAGAGAGGTAGTTTTGGAGGGTGTCATGCAGCTCCTCAGGAATTTCGCTCAAAATGCTGACGCTGTGAGAACTCATAGTCCAACCACTCACTCGGGGTCAAGAGGGGAGAAAACGGCATCCCGCAAAACCTGCGGCCACAGCCAAAACTTGGGCAGCTCGAACAGAGCGAACCCGCAACATCAAAACCCAACCTAGATAGGCCAAGAGCCTCAGCAGGCTCGCAAGCAGAAAAGCAAGCAATATAGGTTCATAGCTTGCCCCTATCCCGGCGGATGGGAGGGAGGGCATTCACAACTGTTCCTAAGCCTGTCGTGGGCCGTAGAACAGATGAAGTCTTTTCTTTCTAAGGAGAGCGCTCGGGAAAATCTCCACACCACTCGCCCTCAGGTGGGGCTATTCTGCCCTCTGCCCTATGGGGGATGTCAATCCCAAGCCAGGGATCCAACCGGACAAAAGCCTGCCATTGGCCTTGATGGGATCGGAAAAAACGGCGCGATCCCGTTACGTTTCTCAGGGTGTAGTCGCCTGAACCTTACCGACCTCAACTTTTCCACAGAAACCCCCGATGCCGCCCCCTGAGGGAAAGGCCCTGTGGAAAACAGCCCGCCCGCCTGTGGAAAGTCTGGGGAAAACCTGTGGATTTCCGGGAAATCTGAATTTGTCCAAAAATTTTTGTGTTTGTATAGAGCATTTCTCAGGGCCACTCGACTCGGTAGCGCAAAAACAGCTCCTTGGAACCGCGGCGGCATTCCAGCAGCTCCAACTGGGGCAGGGATCCCTGCACTTGCCAACCCTCAATGCTGGCAGGCGCATCGGCATATCCACTCAGCAGCACCGGAGCGAGGGTAACCCACAGCTCATCCAAGGCCCCTGCCTGGAGAAATGCCCCCAAAAGCCGCCCCCCGCCCAACAACCCCACCCGTTCAATGCCCAAGCTGCGCAGGCGTGCCAGCCGTGCCGGCAGATCCCAATCGGCAGCCACCCAGATATCCTCAAAGCCGGTTCGGTTCTGCCAAATTTGGGATCCCTTGGGAGTTGTCCACAGCCAACGGGTGAGGGGCTGGCGAAAAAACGGCAAATCCTCAGGAATATCTCCGCTGCCAGAGCAGATGATCGTCAGGGGCTGGGGAGAGAGGCCCTGAGCGGTTCTGCGTTGGATCAACTCGGGATCCCGAATACGCAGACTGGTGCCGTAGGCCCGCAGAGTGGCGGCCCCCATGATCAAAGCCTGTTGCTGGGCAGCTTGGGTTTCCAAGTGCCGATAGTCCTCAGGGCTGCTGAAGGAGGGCCTCTGCGCTCGATGGGCTGCGATCTTTCCATCCAAGCTCTGGGCGAAGATGGCAACCAAGTGGGGACGATTCAAAGACAAGATCGCTGAGAAAGGGTGGGCAAACCCTACAAATTGACCAGAATAGAGTCAGGCATCGCCGGGGGAACCGTGGCACCGGTCACCAGAGCGCCCACGCGGAATGGATATGCTAGGGACATTTCAATCCTCCACCATCCGGGTTGAAGTCGAGGCCAGTGCATTGACCGTGCAGCGCTGTCTGACAGAAGTGGGGTTGCTGCAGCAGTGGATCTGGCCCCAGCAACTGCAGGGATCCCTTCCCGAAAGGCTGGAGCTGGGCAGCACCTTTGCCGCCCAATGGGGCCCCCTCTCGATCATGCACCAGGTGGAAACCCTGCTGCCGGAACGGCTGCGCCTGCTGATGTGGGGAGGAGCCGATGGCTACTGTGACTGGCTGTGGGGGAACGGCTGGGTGCAGTTGCGGGTAGAGGCCGTCTCTCTCCTGCCCTTGGGCTTGGGACAATTGCTGATGCTGCGGCGGCTGCAACAGTTTGCCCAAAGCCAAGAACAGCGCCCCTCTTAGGACTTAAAAAGCGACCTTCCGGCAAAATCCGTGGATCCTCGGCTTGACAAAATGCGTTTCGGTTGCAGCATGCTACTTCTCTAAGGATTTTCCACTACGATAGTTGTAGCAGAGCTTACTCTTCCCGTCCGAGAGGCCCAATGAATCCGCCGACCAGCCCCACCCCAACCGCCATCGAGCAGGAAAAGTTTGAGATCCGCTTGGGAGAAGCCCTCAACCGAGCAGGACTGCTCACCCCCGCCCAACTGGCTCAGGCCATGTGGGAAAAGGCCGATACCCCCTTGATGTTGGGGGAGCTGTGTATGCAGCACGGCTGGATTGCCCCCCGAGATCTCTACCCATTGATTCCGGTCGAATTGGTGCGCATCGGCGAGATCTTGATGCTGCATGGGTATCTGGAGCTGGAGCACATCCATCAGGCCCTGATTCAGCAGCGGCAGCACCCGGAGCGCAAGCTGGGGGAGATCTTGGTGCAGCAGGGCTGGGTACAACCCCACTGGTTGGAATGGGCCTTGGACAAGCAACAGCGGCTGCGGCGCCAGAAAGGAGCTGCCAACAGTTGGGAAGTGATGGTGGAGCAGTGGTCCACCATTCCCGATCAGCCCCCTCTTTATGTCTCCCCTCTACAGGTAGCCCAAGAGACCTACAGAGTTACCCAGCAATACAAAGCCCAGCTGGAGCGCTACCAAGAGCAAATTGCCATCTTAGAAGCGCAACTGGAGCAGCAGCGGCAGCAGCAACAGCTCCTGGTCGAACAATCGCTGCAGCAGGTTGCCGACCATCAAGCCCGCCAGCAGGAACAGCAGCAGCGCATTGCCCAATTGGAAGCCCAAATCCAGCAGGGCACTGAACAACAAAAGGCTGCCCAACAGCGCATTCGGGAACTGGAGGAGCAACTCCAAGCCCAGCAAACTCAGGGATCCGCGCAACTGCAAGCCGCCCAAGCAGAGCTGGAAATCCTACGTCGCCGCTGCCACGAGTTGACAGAATGGCAATCTCAAGCCAAACACCAGCTGCAAGAGCTGGGATCCCAACTGCAGGAGCAGCAGAAGATACAGCAGGATCAGGCACAGCAGCTCCAAGAGCAGGCCCACCTGCGTCATGCTCTGCAGCAAATGGAAGCCCAAGTGGCTGCCCTGAACCAGTCGCTGCAGGAGCACCAACACCAACTCCAACTGGCCCAGTCCACGAAGCAGCGCTTAACTGCCGACCTGGCCCACGTTCGCCAAGAAGCTGCCGAGGCCACCCACCGCTTGCAAGTGCAGCTCCAAGAAACCCAAGCCCAACTGCGAGAAACTCAAGATCGCTTGCAGGAAGCCCAAGCCCAAGTGAGCCAGCTCCAGGCCCAACTGCAGGCGGCCCAAGTGGAAAACCGTGCCCTAGCTGCAGCGCTAGCCGAAGCCCGACGAACTTCCCCACCTGCAGCCGCACCGACCCCAGCTTCGGAGAAAGCCCGGCCAGAGGAAGAGGATCTCAAGACCCTGACCGTAGCCGACTGGGCGGCCGAGCTGAGTGCCCCAGAAAGCGAATTGCCCCCGCAGCAATATTTGGGGGAAGAGGACTTGGAAGCTCTACAGCGGGCCACCCCCTGGGTACAGCGGGTATTGACCCAATTGCGGGCGGCTGGCCTAATCGACAATGCCGGCATCGAAACCGTCATTCACGCTTGGGAAAAGGCAGGGGGCACTTTCACAGATGTGCTGGCCCACCACAGCGGCCTCAAGCCGGAGACCGTCAAATTTTTCAGCGAAGGGGGCTACTCTGTTCAACTGGCAGGGGGACGCCACGTGGCCGACTACCTCAAGGCTTCTGGATTGGTCAGTGCCACCCAAATCGAACAGATCCAGAAGCACCTGCCGCCAGGGGGATCCCTGTGTCAGGCCCTTGCCCAAGCCGGGATTCTACGCCGGGCCACTGCCCTGTATTTCGAGCGCCACTTCGGCGGGCAAAAGCCCCGCCGCCCGCTGCGGGAAGAGCTTTAGAGGAACCATGCTCTATCGCTGACGCCAACGACCGACAAGGGATCCGAATACAGACACAAGCTGCCAACAAGATGCCAATTAGACTAGAAACTAGATAGAGATAGATCATCAGAAGCGACCGGTTTCTCACCCCTGAGAGACCCAAGTTACTCGGTAGTTGTGTCGATCTCTTCTGCTATGACTACGGAAGCTCCAACTCGACCTGCTCAGCAGTTCTCGCCCTCGAGAACCCAGGTTCGCCAGCCCTACCCCCACTTCAAGGTGATCGTCTTGGATGACGATTTCAATACCTTTCAGCACGTTACGGAATGTCTGCTGAAATACATCCCCGGCATGACTTTGCCCCTAGCGCGGCAACTGACCGTGCAGGTGGATGCCGAAGGGCAAGCGGTTGTTTGGGTCGGCCCTCAAGAACAGGCGGAGCTCTACCATCAGCAATTGCTGCGGGAGGGGTTGACCATGGCCCCCTTGGAGCCGGCCTGAAGCACCAGGCGTTCGTAGCTGCGCTCAACTGCTGCCAACAGCTCCGCTTGGCCCCAACCGGCGTAAAGGCTGCTGGCAATGGCCAGCCCACCCGCCCCCACCCCTTCCTTGACATAGCCCCGCTCGTAAGCCTGTAGAGGCAGATAGCGGCTATTGGCAAAGCTCAGTTGGGTGGCCAAAAGGGGAGCAACCCCCAACAACTCTGCCAAGGCTACCGTATTGCCCGAGGGATCCTCTGCCACCCAGCGGGTGGTTCCCACAACCACGTTCTCTGGGGGCCAAGGGATCCCCTGCTCTTCCCCCCAGCGCTGCATCAAGGCCAGCACCGCCAACATTTGGGTTCCCCCTGCCAGCAGCACCGCTCCCCGTTGCGCTGCGCCCATCGCCAACCCGGCCACAAAGGGCTGCATGGGATCCCCCACTGCGGCCACCACCTCGGCAGCAGAAGCTCCCACCGGCAGACGGGCCAATCCCTGCCGGGCCAAGGCCAGCTTTTGGGTGTGGTTACAGACCGGGTGGCTGCTGTTCACCATGCCCTCTGCTGCCCACCCCAACCCCAGTAACACCGCCAGCGCCGTGGTAGTGCCCCCCGCCACGCATTCTCCAATCACGCAGTAGCCTTGCTCAAGCCGGGATCCCCGGTCGTACCCTTCTTGCCACAGGGATCCCACCTGCTCCACAGACAGAGCCTGCCCTGTGCTCAAGCAGCGGGCTACCCCCCCAGAGCTCACCATTTCTGCCCCCGGCAAAGGTTCCGGCAAGCCACAATCGAACACTCGGCACGGGATCCCCAACTCCCTCAGGATGGCGCAGCTGATCACCACTGGGGAAGGATAGCCATCGGGAGAGGTGGGCAAGCGGTGAGAATGGCCCGCCAGCAACACTTCGCCATCGGCAAGAGCCGTGTAGCGACGCAAGGAGGGGGTAGCGCCGGCAGCCGAAATGCCGGGAACGAGAGCCGTTTCGGTAAACCCCAAGCAGGCCAGAAACAGAGGTCGGGATCCCTGCACCCGTTCGCACCACCGCCGGGCCACAGTCGGCTGAGTGTAGGCCTTAACACAAGGAAACGGAAGCATAGCCGACACGGAGGCAAACAAGCCAGAGCTTATCTTGAGCCAGAAGGGCGGGATCCCGTACTCGCAGGAGGGGTTGCCTCCTGCTGAGGCAATCGGATTCGGATAGGATGGGTATACCCAATGCAGTTTATTCAGGGCAAACGGAAGGCCATGAGCTTCTTCGACTCTGAGATCGTCCAAGAGGAAGCCAAGCAACTGTTTCAGGATTTCCAAAACCTGATGCAGCTTGGTCAACGGTACGGCCAATTCGACCGGGAAGGCAAAAAAATCTTCATCGAACAGATGGAGGAGTTGCTGGAGCGCCAGCGCATTTTCATGAAGCGGCTGGAACTCTCCGACGACTTTATGGCTCAAATGACCATCAAACAACTGCAAACTCAGCTTGGGGGGTTTGGGCTCTCCCTGACCCAAATGTTTGACCAGATGCACCAGACCCTAGAGCGCATGAAAGCTGAGGCAGACGCTGAGCGTTGACCCCCAAGAACGACCTACACGAAGGGATCATGTCTTCTTCCCGCCAGACCCGCAACCAGAAATTGATTCTGGAGGTGCTAGAGCAGCAGTCGCGGCCCCTTTCGGCGCAAGAGATCTTTTTGGAGTTGCGCAATGCCAACCACACCGTCGGTCTGGCCACGGTTTACCGAGTTTTGGATGCTCTGCGCAATGAGGGCAAGCTGCAGGCGGTCAACTTGGGAGATCAGCAAACCTACTACCAGGTTCTGCCCAGCAATGGCCACAACCGCCATCACCTGATCTGCACCGAGTGTCGGCAGGTGGTGCCTTTGCCCGATTGTCCGGTGGAAGATTTGGAGGCACAGCTTTCCAGTCAGTACCAATTCGCGATCGAGTACCATGTGCTTGACTTCTACGGCGTCTGTGCACAGTGCCGTGGAGGAGTTGGGCCAAGCCCGGATTCACAGTGTTCCTCTCTTCTCAAAGCCAAGCCCAAATGATGAGCTATCTCTGGACGGTGTTGATCGGGCTGGCTGGCGCCCTGATCGGGGTCAAGCTGAGGCTTCCGGCAGGAGCGCTGGTGGGCTCCATGGTTGCGGTGGGTTTGGTGAATGTCTGGGGGGCGATCCCAATTCCCGCTCCCCCAGCCGGGATCCGTTTTGCCATGCAGGTGGTATTGGGCATCCTCTTGGGTACCAAGCTCACTGCCGATACGCTTCTGGCCCTGAAAGATCTGTGGCGACCAGCCCTGCTCTGTACAGTGATTGCGGTGGGCACGGGGGTCTTGTCGGGGTACCTGATCTCCCGTTGGCTGGGGATCGAGCGCTTGACTGCCATCTTGGGCACAGCTCCAGGAGGCATTTCCGACATGAGCCTGATAGCCCTGGACATGGGAGCCCAAACCAGCACAGTGGTGGTCATGCACTTGGCACGCCTGATCAGTGTCGTCGTGGTCGTCCCCTGGGTGGTGCGACTGCTCGTTCAGCCGGGCACGAGTTAGCTAGACCGCCGGGAAGCCCCGCCCTCTGTGCATCAGCATGAGTGCCGGAGTATGTCACGAAAGTCCTCGGAGCAGAGACGGTGGGTGGGTTAGACTAGGGGCGATACAGAACTTAACAACTGAACCGCCGCCTTGGAACTTTCCCCCTCTCCACTCACCTGCCATGCCGCCGCTGCCGGATCCCCTTGGAGCGCTACTCTCTGTTCTGCAGATGGCTCTTTGGGGAATGTCTCCTCCGGCCAGGGTGATTGGTGGCCTCTACAACTGCACTGGCAGGGGGAGGCAGATCCGGTGCAACCTGAGCTGGTACAGGTGGATCCCCTGTTGCGCTTGCTGCTTTTGGGGGATGGCTTTACCACCCGTAATCTTGCCACCTTAATCCAAGAGCCGATCCAGGCTCACCTGCTCGACACGGGCCGGGTTGATTTACAGGCAGAGCAGGGCACTGCCCCCAAGTCCATGCAACAGCTGGCCAGAGATTTGGGGCGGCTGGGATCCCCTTTGATGCGGCGGCGGGTTTGGCTGTGCGGGGCAACCTCTCAACAGCCCTTGCTCTATGCCACCTCTTGGTGGAACTCTGAACATTTGGCCCAATACTTGCCCCATCCCGATCAGCCCATCGGCCAAAATCTGATCCAAGAAAAACTGGAGACCTTTCGCGAGCTGCGCGGCCTTTACCACGGCGAGGCAGACCCGGTTGCCCGGCTGCTACGGTGTTCCGGCCCCTTTTGGGCCAGGCATTATCTCTTGTGGCACAGGGGCAAGCCTTTGACGGTCATCTACGAGGTGTTTTCTCCACGGCTGGGTGCGAGGGCTCTGTCCCGCTAGCGCGACGGAGACCTCCAACGGCGCACGGCTGCGGTGATGGCGGCGGCCACCTGCGGATCTGATTGGGCACTGGCGGAGATGCGCTGATAGTCCTCCTAAGGTTAGAGAGGCTGCCTGGCCAAGATCTAAGACACGTAAACCCCTGTCAGGGGCGCGCTCAGGGCTTCTTCCAACTCTGCCAGGCCAAGACGACGCTCCAGGATATCCATCACCTCGCGGCCAAAATCATGGGGGTTGCGATCCCAGGCTTCTAGACACACTTCCCCAAAAAAGGATCCCAGGGGTTCTGGGTTCCAGAGCAGTTTGCGCGCCGTCCAAGGAGTCATGTGCATGGGGTTAAAGCGGTCGTCGATAACACCGATTTTACGGGCAAAATCTTCCAGGTGGGTGTGGGGTTGCAAGCCGATAAAAAAGATAGCCGGCTCAACTTTGTCGCGGCCAAAAATGGCTTCCAGCTCGCGGTGATACCGTACTGTTTGCCGAATGGTTTCCGGTCGCTCGTCGATGACATTAAAGGAGTAATTGACCGAAACCAGATCGTTGAACCCTGCCTGTTTGAGGTAGCGGCAGCTCTCCAGTACCGTGCGCAGGTTATAGCCCATGCGCATTTTGCGCACCAGCTCCTGGGATCCGCTGGTGATGCCGATCTCGAAGTAGCTCATGCCGGTTTTCACCATAAGCTCAGCCAGCTTTGGGGTGAGGTTGTCGGCCCGAATATAGGCAGCCCAGCGGATATCGGTCATGCCGGCATCAAGAATTTTCTGCAGCAATTCCACCGCATCCTCAATGTAGCGGCGGGCAGGGATAAACTGGGCATCGGTAAACCAAAAGTTTCGCACTCCTCGCTCGTACAACTGCATCATTTCTCGGATCACCTCATCCACAGGGTTGAGGCGCACCTGCTTGCCTTCGATGACGGTGTAGATGCAGTAGCAGCAGTTGTGGGGGCAGCCGCGTTTGGTTTGTACCCCAATGTAAAAATCGCCCCCTTCTAGGTAGTAGTCAATTTCCGGCCAAATGGCGGTGATGTAGGTGTAATCACAGGCGGTTTTTTGCAGAGGTTGGGGCGGCTCGTGGATCAAGCCTGGGCGAGGCTGTTCCAGCTTGGCCCGATAGCAACGCTCTGCAGCAAGGCTTTGCCCTTGGATCACTTTTTCCAGCAGGGTTTCCCCCTCCCCTACCGAGATGATGGTGCCTTTGGGCAGATAGCGGCCCAATTGTTCATAGAAGACGCTGACTGCCCCACCTCCCAGCACCGCTTCAGCGTGAGGTTTGTAGCGCCTGGCCCTGCGGAGCCCCTGCCAGACCAGCCGTGTGTTGCGCCAAATCTCGCCATAGTAGGCCAGCACCAGCCTGAGGCTATTCAGGGATCCCCGCAATTTTTTCAGGGGGTTGCGGGCGTAGAAAAACTCAAAAGAGTGTTGCAACAGGTTGCCGGCCCGCCCGTTCACCGGCGCATAGACTTGAATATCTCGCCAAGAGAAAACCAGCAAATCCGGCTGAAACTGATCAATTTGCTCCAGCATGCAGCGGCGAAAATCCAAGGGCGGAAAGGTGCCCATATCGAAGATGCGCTGCTCAACTTGGGGGAACAGCTTGTGGACGTGATCGGCCAAGTAAACCACCCCAATGGGAAAGATGGGGTTGCAGGGCAGCCGCACATAGAGGATTTTTTGAATCTTCAGGTTCGAGGCCATACAACCTGAGAGCTTACTTCACATCTCTTCACTCACTCTAGTCGGTTTTTGAGGGGCGCGGCGGCCCAGTCGGCGATGGGATATTGACCGGCTGGAGCTGATCCCACGCCATACCCGACGGGATTCCGATGGGGATCGGGTGGAGGTAAGCCCACAGTTGAACGTCTGGGCGGGCAACCGCAAGTACGAGCTAAAGGATCTGCAAGAGCCAGAGTTGGAGTGGCTGGCCGCGGAGCTGAGCCGTTGGCTGAAGATCCCGGTTGAACGGCAGAAGGTGTAGTTGTCAATCCAAATAGGCACTCAACTCCTGCTCCAGTGTGGGCAGTTGCACCTCTCCCTGCTCCAGCTCTTCCAAGTCTTCCAGTTGTTTGCGCAGGCGGGCAATCCGCTCTTGCAGGCACTCCTTGATGCCTTTGGCCCCCAAACTGAGACAACTGCGGCAGACTTCCCCGTAGATTTGCCCGCGGTCGTTGTAGACCACCGCCAGCAACACTTGGTGCCCTTTTTTCTGGATGGGGTTGGCCCATCCCCCGCAGATAATGCAGGGCACTCGGCCATTGCCCGCGTAAATGCTGCGTTCCCAGACGATTCTCACGCTCAGCCTCAATGCAACTTGTTGCCCACCAGCATAAAAACCCAGGGGGATCCCTTGCCACCCCAAGATGCCGCGTTCCTTCCCTTCCCATTGCGGTGAAACGGTTTGCTGGTTAAATGCCTGCCCCCCTCTCCCCCTGGGAGAGGGGCTTGGGGGTGGAGGCCAAAAAGGGATCCCGGCGGCTAGGTGCTGGGCCGGGCAGGTTGGGAGCGGTCGATGGTGCGATAGGTAAGGCTGGCAGCCACCTCCAGAGCTTTGGCGGCGTCGCGGAAATAAAACCCCAACTCCTCATCCTTCTCCGTGCGGTTGGGCTTGTTGAACTTGGCCTTGAACTGCACGTTGCAATACATGGCCAACCCCACCAGAACCTCTGACAGGCCGTGCTGGTTGATCAGCCGCTCCACATCCGTAAGCAGGCTTTTGATCAAGGCATCGGCTACTGGTTCTGGCAAACTGTCCAGGTCGTGCATGGGGGCTCCTCAACCAACGAGAGCAAACAAGCCAACGGGTCTGGAAAATCGAGATGGATCTGGGATCCCGAAGGCAACCTCTCCTGATTTTCCTGCATCTTTTCCAGAATGCCCAATGCCCTTGCCAACGCTACCACCACTGCCGCAGCCAGCCCCACAGGCCCGGATACCGAATGGAGCGCTCCTGGGCCGCTTGCTCCAGATGATGGGCGTGGTCTTGGATGCCGGGATGCCGCAGACGATTTAGGCGAATCAAATAGGCGTAGCGGCGGATTTGTTCTCGCAACTGCTCTGGGGGAAGGGCAAAGCACGCTGGGCAAAGGGGGCCGAGATCCAACCCCTTATCGTTGAATAGGTGACGAACTCGCTTCCCGCCCGCAAAACGCTTTCCGCAGGCGGCACAGTAGCAAGTTGAGGGCTGGCTGGCAAGCCGCTGCCATCGAATTCGCATCGTCTTCTGTCTAGCCGGCTGCTGTGAAGGGATCCCTTGTAACCGTCATTCGTAGACCCAATATAATTCTTTTGGGCAGTTCTTCTGGTAACCAGAACCCCGGTCAAGGGGGCTTGCAGATCGAAAACCATGCCGCAACTCTACGACTGTGTCATCGTCGGGGCTGGCCCCGCCGGCGGATCTGCTGCCTACCATCTGGCCAAGCGGGGACGCTCAGTGCTGGTTCTGGAAAAGGATCCCTTGCCCCGCTACAAACCCTGTGGGGGGGGAGTTTCTCCTATGGTGGCGGCTTGGTTTGACTTCGACTTTGGCCCCGCCATTTCCCTCAAGATCCGGCAAATCCGCTACACCTGGCGTGGTGGCGATCCGGTGGTGGTCGATTTGGATTTAAAAGAGCCCGTTTGGATGGTGCGGCGGGATATTTTCGACCACTACTTGATTCAGCAGGCGCAAAAGCAAGGGGCTGCGCTCCAGGCAGAATGCCCCGTCTCCGGCCTTGAGTGGCAAAGTGACCACTGGCAGGTGATGACATCCGCCGGCCCAGTCTGGGGTCGGTACGTGATTGGGGCCGATGGGGCAAAAGGCTCGATGGCCAAGTGGCTGGGCTTTCAGGAACGCCGTCGTCGCCTGGCTGCCGCCTTGGAAGCAGAAGTGCCCCTCTCGCAGCCGCAAACTGCAGCCGCCCATTTTGACTTCGGTGCCGTCAGCAATGGCTACATCTGGAACTTCCCCAAGGCCGATGGCTACTCAATTGGAGCGGGCACCTTTCGGGGTGGAGAAAAACAAAACCTGCGGGAAATTGCCGCCCAATATGCCCAAAGCTTTGGTGTGGACTTGAAATCGGTCAAGCCATTTGGCCATCCCATCTGCCTCTGGGACGAAGATCAACCGCTACACACCCAAAATGCCCTCTTGGTGGGAGATGCCGCCTGCGTCATCGATCCGTTTACCGCCGAAGGGATCCGCCCTTCCCTTCTCACCGGCATGTTGGCGGCCCAGGCCATCGATCAAGCCCTGGGTGGGGATACAGAAGCTCTGGAGAACTACTCCGCCCGCGTCCAGCAGGAATGGGGCTCCGAGATGCGTTGGGCCAAGCGGATTGCGGCGTTGTTCTATCGCTTTCCGGGCGTGGGCTATAGGGTGGGCGTTAAGCGACCGGGAGCCACTCGGCGCATGGGCCAGATCCTGGCCGGTGAACTGCGCTACAGCGATGTAGCCAGCTCGGCCATTCGCAAGTTAAGCGGCGGCTTGCTCGCCTAGGCCCGGCACCGACAGACTCGAACAGGATCGTCGAAGCGCTTGCCGATCACCAGGCAGTTGCGACCATCGGCCTGGCGGGTGTAGCTCAAGTGGGTAGAGAGAGCTTTCATCAGCAAAATACCCCGTCCCCCCTCGGATTCAAGATTGGCGTTGGGCGATGTGGGATCCGACAAGTTCCGGGCAAATCCCTCCAGATCAAACTCCTGACCCTGATCCCAGATGCGCAACTCCAACCCCTGCGGCATCAGCAGCAGCTCAATGTCGATGGGCGTACTTTCCGGCAGAGCGCGGTGGGCGTGGCGAACGGCGTTGGTAAACCCCTCTACCAAAGCCAACTGACATTCCGCCCAAATGGGATCCGGGATGCCCGCATTTCGGAAAGACTCAAACCAGGTCAAAACCTGGTCAAGCGCGTCCAGGGTTGTGTCAACCCTCAGCGCAAACGTTTGTCTCTTGTCCAGAGGGATCCCTGCCGCGTTCAAAACCGAACCCCAACGATGAGGATTGAACTCAAGCCCATCAATCCTGGCCGGATTGACCCTACCAGATTCTAGACCAGAGCTCTGCTAGAACGTGTCATCCCCCACTTTGGGGGGTGCAGCTAGGGAGCGATGACCAAATCCACGCGGCGGTTCCGCTGCCGTCCGGCTTCTGTGTCGTTATCGGCCACCGGCAAGGTGGGGCCAAAGCCAGAGGTTGTCCAACTGATGGGATGGCCTTCCGGCAACAGTTTTATCAAATAGTCCTTAACCGCATTGGCGCGGCGCAGGGAAAGAGCCAAGTTGTAGTTTAAGGGCCCGATGTTATCGGTGTGGCCGTTGACTTGAACGCGAGCGCCGGGCATGGCCTCCAAGGATTTTGCCACCTGGGCCAACAGCGCCGCTGCTTCAGGTCGAATCTCGGCTTTGTCAAAATCGAACAGCAAATCGCCCGGCAGGCTGATGGTTTGGGTTCCCACCTGAAAGGAGGTTGGCGTTGTGGTCGGAGCCGGGGTGGGCGCAGAGGCGCTTTCTGCCCCTGGAGCGATCTCAGCAGCAGTGGAAGATTCCCTGATAGGCTCAGGGCCTGTTTGAGAACGCAGCCGTTGCAGCCGCGACTCCAATTCCTCAATTCTGATCAAGAGCTGGATCACCTGCTGGCGGATTTCCCGGATCTCCCCTTCCAGATCCGTGGGGCTCTCGTGATTTTCCTCTGGATCTGCATTTGGATCTGCATTGGCTGTTGGGCTGGCCACCGGAAGATTGGTCTGGGGTGGAGCCAAGGTGGGCAGGATCGGTGGTGTGGGAGAAACGGGTTGAGTGGGAGAGATGTTGGTCTTCGGCTGGGGCTGAGGCTGAGCCTGCTGGGGAAGCACCATCCCAACCCAGATCCCGCTGCTGACCAAGAGGATCCCACTCAGGAAATGGAGAGCAACTGTTGAGCGTTGGGAGGAACGAGGCATCGCTGGCAAACCTTCGGCTGGGTGGGCGCAGGTAAGGAGCGGGAACTCCTCTCAACTCAACCCTTAAAACCAATCCTAACCGGCGACCCAATCTCGCCAAGGGGATTCTCGGTCGGTCAAGCTGCCACTTTCCGCCATCTGCTGCCAGAGGCTAATCAAAACTGATGCGACCTCGATAACGTCCTATGAGGGTTAAGCCGTTGACGGGATCCGCCAAATCCGCCACAAAGGGGGGAAAGCGGGGGTTGTCGCTGATCACCTTCACCTGGGATCCGGGCAGGCGCTGCAGTCGTTTGACCAACAGATCCCCATCCATCTGAAAGACGTAAATGCCTTCACAGCTTAGATCCCCGCCCTCTTGCCGTTCCACAAAGATCCAGTCGCCATCCTCCAACGTGGGAGACATGCTATCCCCCTGCACCCGAATCAGACTTAGATCGGCAGGGTTTCCCTTCAAGTGCGTCCGCAGCCAGTTTCGCTCAAAAGCAATCACCGATTCGATCGATTCTTCGCGCACCAACACCCCCGCTCCGGCAGAGGCGGCTACATCGACAAAAGGCACATACACATACTCTGCTTTCGCGTCGGGATGCAACTGCGGGGATCCCTCCCCTGTGATCAGCCAACTGAGGTTGACCTGGCCCACTTGGGCAATTTTCACGGCCTTGTCAATGCTGGGCACGGATCCCTTCAGGTAGCTGCGCAAGGCCGTATCGCTAATTCCGGCCCGTCGCCCAAACGCATAAACGGCTTCATCGCCGATCACCTGTCGTAAGCGGTCTGCAAAAGAAGAACCAGAGGAGATGGACATCGGCTTAACGCTACAGGTTGTGTATAGGCAGATTTTTCACCACTATATCTTGACAAGTCAACAACCGGTGCAGCCATTTGGGGAGAATCTTCAACCTGAGCTGACCAAGCGGCAGAAGGGAAATCTCACTTATTGTTAGCAGGCTGGCTGGGGAATCCTACTGGCGCTACCGTGGTTTTGGGTTGTGTTCACAGCGGGTCAGCAGCGGGCCGGCACAGCTTACTCTACCCAAAAAGGTGCACGTGGGATCTTCACCAAGTGCTGGGGTAAGCTACCCTGTCTGTTGAACTTATTCCGGCAGTCTGTCTGGGTGAAAGATGCTGAGATATCGGCATTAGCGGCCCAAAAGGTTCGGTTCCCAGATTGCCTCTGGGTCTACTTCAAGCTGTTCTGCCTCAATCCCTATGGTTTCCTCTGACCTCAAGCGCTGGCTGGATAACTTCCTGATTGCCGTTGTCTTTCTGGTGTTCGCCGGGTTTGTCTGGTTTGTCTTTTCCGTAACCGGGGCTTTTCTTGGGATCCCACTGGGCTACAAACTTTGGATGCGGCTCTGGCTGCCTTTGTTTCAGCCGGCTTTGGGGATCCTGATGGCCGGGGCGGTGGTGAGCGGAGTGTGGGGCTGGCTGGAAAAACGCCGCTCCCAACAATCATGATCATCAATAGAACTGAAGATCCCGTGGCGCAGGGGAGCCCCAGACTGGCTCTATACTGGAAACGTATCTAAATGTTGAGCACCTGAGGCAGTCTGGCGTCGTGTTTGTTCTGTCCGGCTACGAGTATTTGCTGGTTTTTCTAATCGTCTGCTCTCTGCTGCCGGTTTTGGCTCTGGGGGCTTCCGCACTCTTGGCGCCAAAGCGGCGGGGATCCCTGCGGCGCAGCACTTACGAGTCGGGCATGGAGCCGTTTGGGCAAGCCTGGATCCAGTTCAACATTCGCTACTACATGTTCGCGCTGGTCTTCGTCATTTTCGATGTAGAGACGGTGTTCCTCTATCCCTGGGCAGTGGCGTTCCACCGCTTGGGGCTGTTGGCCTTTGTGGAGGCCCTGATTTTCATCGCCATCCTTGTGGTGGGTCTTGTGTACGCCTGGAGAAAAGGAGCATTGGAATGGTCATGACGTCTGAGAAATCGCAAGTCTTGTTTCCGGGGGCTGCCCCCCAGGTGACTACCGACCTCTCCAACAACGTCGTTCTGACGACGGTGAACGACCTGTACAACTGGGCCAAGATGTCCAGCCTCTGGCCGCTGCTCTACGGCACTGCCTGTTGCTTCATCGAGTTTGCTGCCATGCTGGGATCCCGCTTCGACTTCGACCGCTTTGGCCTGCTGCCTCGTTCTTCGCCGCGCACGGCTGATTTGATCATCACGGCAGGTACGGTCACCATGAAAATGGCGCCGGCGTTGGTCAAGCTTTACCAGCAAATGGCTGAGCCGAAGTACGTGATCGCCATGGGGGCCTGCACCATCAGCGGTGGCATGTTCAGCTCCGATTCCTACACGGCAGTGCGGGGGGTGGACAAGCTGATCCCGGTGGATGTGTACATTCCTGGCTGCCCCCCTCGTCCAGAGGCGATCATGGATGCCATTGTCAAGCTGCGCAAGAAGATCGCTGCAGAAGACATGCGGGAGCGGGGCCGTCTGCAACAAACCCACCGCTACTACACGGTCAAGCACAACCTCAAGCCTGTGCCGGAGATCATCACCGGCAAGTATCTGGAGAGCGAGACCCGCCAAGCTCCTCCGCCGGAACTGGCTGCTGCCATCGGCCTGCCGGTGCCCCCGGCTTTGCAAACTGCCGACTTTAAGCAGGCGGAACAGCAGCTCAAAGCCTTGCGAGGAGGGATGTGAGATGGCAGAGGAAAATGCCCGAGAAAAGCAAGCGCCGCCAGCGGTAGGCGAGCAGTCGGAACCCTTGGTGACGTTGGAGCGGGGCCCGGTTTCCCAGTTTCTGGCCGACAACGGCTTCGAGCACCAGTATTTGGGGAGAGACGCAGCGGGGGTAGAGCTGTTGGAGGTGGAGCGGGACTTTCTTCTGCCCCTGTGTACCGCCCTCTATGCCTACGGCTTTAACTACCTGGAGTGCCAGTGCGGGTATGACCTGGGGGCAGGGCAGCCACTGGTCAGCCTTTACCACCTGATCAAGCTGTCAGACGGGGCGGATCGCCCTCAGGAGGTGCGGCTCCAGGTAAAGTTGCCTCGCCACGATCCACGGCTGCCTTCCGTATACTGGATTTGGAAGTCGGCGGATTGGCAGGAACGGGAAACCTACGACATGTACGGCATTGTTTTCGAGGGACACCCGAACCTGAAGCGGATTTTAATGCCGGAAGACTGGATAGGTTGGCCCCTGCGCAAGGACTACATCACGCCTGACTTCTATGAGCTGCAGGATGCCTACTGATTGGGGATCCCTGACTCGGTGAGCAGCGTTGAATAGGATGGGTTGAGATGTGGCCTTTTTTGCTCTTGGCAATCTACGCAGGAGGAGTTTGGTACTCGGCCCGCAAGGCGGATCGCATCTATTCGGGATCTGGGAAGTGGCTGGTATCGGCCCTCTGGCCGGTGCTGCTGCTCTCAAACCGTCAGTTTCGCCAAAATTGGCGTCGTCCCCTGAACAAGTAAGTTGAGTGAGTCTGGATCCCTGGAATCCTCGCCTGTGCTCGCTCCTGAGCAACACCCGCGCAACCCAAGCTTTCCTTTGTCATCACCCCAGGCCACGCAGAAGTTGCAGGAGTTGATCGGCAGCCGCATTCGCGCTCAAGGGCCGGTGACCTTTGCCCAGTTTATGGAGTGGGCTCTCTACGAGCCAGGGTTGGGCTATTACGAGCAGGGATCCCCGATTGGCCCCGACTACCTCACCTCTCCCCACCTGGCGGCGGACTTTGCCCAACTGTTGGCAGAGCAGATCCTTCAGTTCTGGCACATTTTGGGATCCCCCCCTGACTTCAAGGTGATCGAGATGGGGGCGGGCAGCGGTCGCCTGGCCCAGGATTGGCTGACCTACGTGCGCTCCGCTAACCCCCCTTTTTGGCAGGCACTGGAATATGGGATCCTGGAGCGTTCTGCCCACCTGCGGCGGCTCCAACAGGAGCGATTGGCTCCTTTTGGGGAGAAGGTGCGCTGGTTGGATTGGGACGGGATCCCGGATGAGTCGGTCACAGGCTGTTTCTTCTCCAATGAGCTGGTGGATGCTTTTCCGGTGCATCGGGTGCAGGTACAGGATGGGGCTTTGCGAGAAATCTATGTCGATTGCGGCGAGGCTGCAGAAGCCAACTTCCGGGAAGTGCTGGGGGATCTGTCCACCCCTGAGCTAAGAGAGTACTTCGCCCGTCTGGGGATCCCTGTAGAAACTTATCCGTCCGGTTACCAAACCGAGGTGAACCTAAAAGCCTTGGAGTGGCTGCAGCTGCTGGCCCGTAAGCTGCGGCGAGGCTACGTGCTCACCATCGATTATGGCCACACCGCCCAGCGCTACTACAGCCCCCACCGCGCCCAAGGTACGCTCTTGGCCTACCGACAGCACGGCAGCTACACGGATCCCTATGTTCGGGTGGGATCCCAGGATCTCACCGCTCATGTGGACTTTACCACCCTAGAGCAGGTGGGAGAATCTCTGGGGCTAAAATGTCTGGGGTTCACCCGGCAAAGCAGCTTTTTGGTCAACCTGGGATTGACCGAGCGGCTGGCCGCCCTTAGCCAAATGGGGAACCCGGTTGATGGCGAAGCTGTGGATGTGGGCCAGGTTTTGCGGCGGCGACATGCTCTTCACGCGCTGCTGGATCCCATGGGGTTGGGGGGCTTTGGGGTATTGGTGCAGGCCAAGGGCTTGATCCCCTCAGAACACGCTCACCCTCTGCGGGGCTTTGGCGAGCCAGAGCTGTGAACCGTTTCGGTGCTATTGGGATGGGATGTCTGCCCCTACCGGCTACCGTTGCCTTCCATCGATGCCAGTTCTGCCATTGCTCTGGCGCTATCTTCCAGGTTGTCGATTCGCTCCTCGAGGGTTGCAAAGACTTCGTCATATTTGTCGGCCCATGCGACGCCGGCGGCAGTTTTGGTCATGCGGGCCGAGCCAAGAGATACGTCTGAAGATCCTTTCGCGGGCATAGGTGACCGTTTAATGGAGTTACTAGAGCCTGTTGACCGACAAGCCTGGGTTAAGCGGGCAATATCCTGCTTCAGGAGATTCTGTTTTGATTGGAGTTGTTCTACCTTGGCTATGCCCTCCTTAAGGGACTGAATGAGTTTCTGTTTCTTGGCTTGTAAATCTCCAATCGAGGCTTTCAGACTTTGCTCTTCTGCGCGTAACTGAGAAAGCCGTTCTTTTTGAGATTGGATCTGGGTCTCTATCTCCTCAAAATGGAGCTGAGCAGTTTGAGCTTGCGAATGAGCATTCTCATGAGTTTTGGCAGCAGCTTTTCCATTCTGCTGGACTTTTGCCCAATCTTCAAGGGCAGCACGCAGACTGGCCAACTCGTTTTGCAATTGCTGTAGGTCTGAAGGAGTGATTTCGTTTTGCTTCTGTCGATTTTCGAGGTGCTGCAGAAGCTGGATTTTGGCTTTGGCCTCGCTCCCAGATAGAGCAGAAGCCACATAGCCCGTCATCCCCGTGGCCAAACCTGCTGCTCCTGCCTGCCACAGGGATCCTCCCGCCCCAAGGCCACCAATAGCCACCGTAACTCCGGCCAACGCGGGAAAGGCAGTTATCCAAAGCTGGCGGCAGGAGAAAGGCAACATCATCGACCCCAGGGTGGAAGAGGAGATTGTCTTGAAGATTGTTTTGACCATAGGTAATGTTTGGGTAGGTTTTCTCTCACTCACAACTCCTCTTTTTTTAAGGAGAAAGGGGAGCTAGAACCAACACAAAGAACAAAGAACGCCTTAGAGACAATTTTACTGCACTATTTCACTGCACTTCATCACTGCACTTCAAGATGACTCTGGTGTACTGCTGAGGTTACAGTTCTTTACGCCATCCCTCCAGTATGGCCACAACTACAAGTCAATCGCCACTCTAAACCTGCAAGAGCCACTTCAGCTAGAAATTGCAGGAGCCCCGCACTGTACCCGTAGGGTCGGTGTCGGGAGGAATGCTACAATAATACTGCGGACACCAGAAACGGTTGTTTAAGGCACTGGTAACGGTCGATTGGGGGTGCTGTAAACCACCCCAGAGGCTCGTGGTTGGCTTGCTAACTGCAGGGCTACTAAAAGCCCGCTCCGTACCGCCTAGCGGTTGATGTCGGGTAGTTTACGCTCATCCTGACCGGCTTTCTTGGCAGCGACGCCCAAGGACATCTGCTTTGACATGCTCGATAGGACCCCGTCCCGCTGCCGCAGTGGATCCCAGGGCTTGGAGCCTTGAGGAGAAAGTGGGGCAACTGTTTCTGGTTTATTTTGAGGGAGCTGAGTTTTCCTCCGCTCTCGAGGAGATGATCCGGGACTACCACGTGGGCGGGCTGATCTTCTATTCGATTGCCGGCAACATTCAAACGTTGCCTCAGGTGGCCCAGCTTATTGCCGCGGCTCAGGCACAAGCCCTTGTCCCCCTGTGGATAGCCATTGATCAAGAGGGGGGGCCGGTGGTGCGCCTTACCGAGGGGGTGACGGTGTTCCCCAGCGCCATGGCAGTGGCAGCAGCGGGATCCCTGGCAAAGGCGGAAGCTATGGCCCGTGCGGTGGGAACGGAGCTGAAAAGTTTGGGGTTTAACCTCAACTTCGCCCCTGTTGTGGACGTGAACAGCAACCCCCACAGCCCCATCATCGGCATCCGAGCCTTTGGGTCAGACCCGAAACAGGTAGCGGACTATGGCCTGGCCCTGTGGCGCGGCTATCGGCAAGCCGGGATCCTCTGTACGCCCAAACATTTTCCCGGCCATGGGGACACCGATATGGATTCCCACCTGGGGTTGCCGCGGGTGGATCGCTCTCTGGAGGCGCTACAGACCACGGAATTGCGCCCGTTTCAGGCTTTGATCCGGGCAGGGGCAGAGGCGGTGATGACGGCGCATGTGGTGATGCCGGCTCTGGGATCCGTGCGACCGGCAACGCTGGCCCCTGAGGTGGTGTCGGGCTGGCTGCGGCAGAGGCTGGGTTTCCAGGGTCTCGTCCTGACGGATTCCCTGACCATGGGGGCCATTGCCCGCACCTACGGCATTCCCGAAGCGGCAGAACTGGCCTTTAGGGCAGGGGCCGATGTGCTGCTGTTTGGGGCAGATCCCGGCTTTAGCCCGGCCATCCAAAAAGAAGCCTATGCCCATCTGCTGCGGGAGTTCCGTGCCGGTCGTTTGTCGGTTGAGCAGTTGGATCGGTCAGTGGAGCGAATTTTGACCTTGAAGCGGCGCTACGGATTGGGATCCCCCTGCCCCCCTTTCCCCCCTGCCGGCTTGGAAAACCACCGGGCACTGGCCCGCCAAATCGCCCAAGACAGCATCACCCTAGTACGGGGATCCCTACCTCCCTTGGCCCCTGACCCGCTGCTTATCACCCCTGTACCTTTGTTGGGGGAGCTGCTGCAAAAAGCCTGTCCCGCTGCCCAAGTGTTCTCCATCCCTCTGGATCCCACCCCCGAACAGCAGCGGATTGCCCAAGAAGGGGCTCAAAGGGCTGCGCAGGTGCTGGTGGGATCCCTGGAGACGTGGCGGCATCCGGCGCAGAGGTTGCTGCTGGGATCCCTTCCGCCGGAAAAGGTGATTGGGTTGGCCTTGGGATCCCCCTACGACGCCTTTGCCCTGCCCCAGATCCCGGTCTATTTGGCCTGCTACGGCACTACCCCCGTCTCTCTACAGGCGTTGCTGCAGGTGTTGTTGGGACAGATCCCGGCCCAGGGTCGCTTGCCGGTTGGATCCCACTTGGAGGGATCCTGGTCGCGTTAGCGGAGCTCCATAGCAAATCCCCTAGCTGCTGAGGTTGCTGAAATTGCACCGCGTCAGGGTCGGCACCGTTCGCCTCACCAAGCCCGTCAGCACGTTGCCGGGGCCGATTTCCCACACCTCTTGGATGCCGTCGGCGGCCATCTGCAACACGGTTTCTCGCCAGCGGACAGGGGCAGTCATCTGGGCCAGCAGCGCCTGCTTAAGGGCTTGCGGATCCCGGCTGGCGGTGGCAGTGCAGTTGCTGTAGACGGGCACTCGCGGCGGCTGAAAGTCAACAGCGCGCAAGGTGTGGGCAAACTCCTCGGCAGCAGCCTGCATAAAGGGCGAGTGAAAGGCGCCGCTCACCTTGAGGGGAACGGTGCGCTTGGCCTGCAACTGCTCACAGACGGCTTGCACCCCCTCCACTGAGCCGCTGATCACCACCTGATCCGGGCTGTTGTCGTTGGCAAGAGTGACGTCGGGGATCATCTGGCACAGGTGCTCCAGCTTGTCGCGGTCAAACCCCATCACTGCCGCCATGCTGCCCGGGGGATCCCCTGCGGCTTCCATCAGTTGGCCCCGCAGCGCCACCAGCCGTAGGCCGGTTTCGAAATCAAACACGCCGGCAGCGTAGAGGGCGCTGTATTCGCCCAGACTGTGGCCAGCAGTGCAGGCAGGAGCCTGTCCCTGGGCGTAGAGATAGTCCGTCAACAGGGCCGATACGGTGAACAAAGCCGGTTGTGTGTAGCCGGTCTGGTGGATCTGGTCTTCCGACAGAGCTAAGGGATCCCATCCCAGCATCTGGCGGGCCAAAGCCAACTTCTGGGCTGCTCCCTGCCAGTTCCGCAAGTCCCTTCCCATGCCCACCGCTTGGGATCCCTGGCCGGGATAGATCCAGGCAACGGTCATCAATTCACTTCCCCCAACGAAACACAATCGCCCCCCAGGTGAGGCCGGCACCAAAGCCCGCCATCACCCCCAGATCGCCGGCGCCAAAGCGTCCTTGCTCGATCCAAGTGGCCAAGGCAATTGGCACCGAAGCGCCCGAGGTGTTGCCGTAATGCTCTAATACGCTGGCCACCCGCTGCGGATCCAGCTGCAGGCGCTTGGCTACCGCATCGAGAATGCGCTGGTTGGCCTGATGAATAAAATATCCCTGTACTGCTTCCGCCGGGATCCCAGCCCGGAAGAGAGCCTTCTCGATAACCTCCGGCACCGCCTGGACGGCAAACTTGTACACCTCGCGGCCATTCATGGTGATGGGACAGCAGCGATACTGCCCCACCTGCAGGGATCCCACCAGGGGCTTGGCCTCTGTAGCCATGGACAAGCTGAGTAGCTGGCTGCCACTGCCATCGCTGCGCAGCTCAATGCTGAGGATCCCGCCGGTTTCCCCCGCCTCCAGAACCACCGCCCCGGCCCCATCTCCAAACAAGACACAGGTGGTGCGATCTGCCCAGTCCACCGTACGGGAGAGCACATCCGCCGCCACCACCAAGGCCCGCCGGTACAGCCCGGTTTGCAAAAACTGCGCTGCCGTGGCCACTGCAAAGACAAAGCCCGTGCAGGCTGCCGTCAGATCAAAAGCCACCGCCCGCGTTGCTCCCAGAGCTGCCTGCACTTGAGGGGCCGAGCCAAACCGATCGACGCCGGTGGAAGTGGCCAGCAGGATCAAATCCAGATCTTGTGGCGGGATCCCAGCCCGATCCAGAGCAGCCTTCGCCGCTTGAGCCGCCAAGTCCACCAAACTCAGATGGGGGGGGAGAATGCGTCGTTGGCGGATACCGGTGCGGGGCCAAATCCATTCGTCAGAAGTTGCAACGATCTGGCTGAGGTCGTCGTTGCTCAAGCAGGGATCCGGCAGGGCAGCCCCCACCCCCACCAGCCGCACGGTCGGGAGGCCATTGCTGGGCATGGACACTACCCTTCCACGCAATCCAAGGGCCGCAGAGGCAGCACCTCTGATCGCGACAGCGGGACGGAGTCAGAGGCGGACTGTTCGCGACAGCGGGACGGAGTCCTTAAAGGCCGTTCAGAGCTGGGATTAGACTCGCGAGGATCGGCCATCTCCGCCTGCAGTCGCTGCAGGATTTTTTGCTCCGCCGCTTCTTTGGCCAAACGAATGGCATGGTAAACCATCGCCGCCTTGGAGCTGCCGTGGGTAATCACGCAGATGCCGTTGACTCCGAGCAGCAAAGCGCCGCCATACTCCACGTAGTCCATCCGCCGCTTCACCTGTTTTAGGTTGGGTCGGAGCAGCCAGCAGCCCAACTTGCCGCGCCAACCGCGGGGCAGCTCCTCCCGCAGCACCTGGGTGATCACCTGTCCGACGCTCTCGGCAAACTTGAGGAGGGCATTGCCCACAAAGCCGTCGCACACCACCACATCAAACTCCCCGGTCAGCACATCCCGCCCCTCGGCATTGCCGGCAAAATGGATCCCTGGCAATTGGGCCAGGCGCTGGTGGGTGGCCAGAGCCAAATCGTTTCCCTTGTTGGGCTCCTCGCCGATGTTGAGCAGGCCCACCCGCGGACGCTCGACCCCCAGTACACACTGGCAGTAGAGGGATCCCATACGGGCAAACTGCTCCAAAAAGCGAGGCCGGCAATCTACATTGGCTCCCACATCCAAAAGCAACACCGGCTTGCCTCTTAAAGTGGGCAGAAGAGCACCAATGGCCGGGCGATCGATCCCTGCCAGCCGGCCCAAATGAAGGTAGGCCGCAGCCATCGCTGCTCCGGTATTCCCGGCGGCCACCACAGCATCGGCTTGGTTGGAGCGCACCTGTTGCATTGAGACGTTGATGGAGGCTTTGGGCTTTTTGCGTACCATCAACGGCTCTTCCGCCATGCCCACATCGTCCTCGGCAGGCACGATGGTGATCCCAGCAGGCAAGGGCTGAGGCAAAAAGGGCTTGAGGGACTCTGGACGACCGACCAGCGCAATCCCGACCCGCAGATGCCGATGGGCCAGCAAGGCGCCCTTGATGATCTCTTCGGGAGCGTAGTCGCCCCCCATCGCATCAACCGCAATTCGCACAAGCTGACCTCACACTGGAATATCCTCGGCAACTGCAAGTCAAGCGTCAGGGAAAGTGCAGCGACCTCTGCAGTCCCCCTGCCGGAAAATTGGGAGCCTTAATGGCTGCAGGATGCTACCGAATTGTACCAAAAAACTGGATCTAAAGCCCCGCCCTACCGCTACGCAGTTCCTCGTAAGTGCTGTCGTAGAACCAGAAACCAGAATCCTTGCCCTCTAGAGCGGGGGGTATGTCAACAGATTTGTTTTCCTCAATCAAGGCCGTAGGTTCCGCACCGAGCCCGAAGGGATCCGTTTGCGCTGCTTCTTCCCCACCCTGCATAGGAAACGTGGACTTCCTCACGCCTGCGTGAGGGCAGCCAAGAGAGAGCGTACCTGTTGGACGTGGGCGTGTGCAGTGGAGTTTCTGGCCTGGTGTTGGCCCAGCTCCGTCTCCAACTGCGCCAATTCTCCTGCCAACGCTGCCCACCGATCCCGCTCTGGGTAGAGGGTGGCCTGCAGGTGATTCAGGCGACCCCAGGTTTCTGCCATGGCCTGGGCGCGCGCCCGCAGGGATCCCTCCTCTTGCTCCAGGTGTTGCCACTGCTGCTCCAACTCTTGCCGTTGGCGGGCAAGCTGCTCTTGTTGAGAAGGTAAAGAAGAATCCAATTGTTGGATGAGGCTCTGCAAGCGACCTTTTTCTTGAAGGAGATCCTGTTTTTGGCTGCCGATCTGATCCAGAATCGGGCCAATATCGACCAAGGTAGGGGCGGCAGCGGCCTGCCCTTGAAGCTGGCTGAGGCGGGCCTCTTGGCGGGTCAACTCTTCGTATTCCCGCTGTAGGTTTTTCTCCTGAGGCAGCAGAGCTTCTTCGAGGGCGCTGCAAGCAGACTGAGCGTAGTCAATATCCATTTCGATATCGAACCGCTCTTCGGGAGAGGCAGTGGCCAAACGCTCTTGCAGCTCCCGTAGGGCTTGGCGATTTTGCTCCAGCTCGGCCCGCTGCTGGCTAACTTGGGCCGCCCGCTGCTCGTAATCCCGGCGCAGTTGGCTGACCAAAGCCGCCAGCTCCTCGACCGAGATGGGAGGATCCGCGGATCCTGCCCTGCCGTCGTGATGGGCGATGATGAAGTCGTACTCTTGAACCAGGCGATACGTCTGTTGCTGGAGAGTTTCCTGCAAATGCAGGTGGCGGGTGATCTGTTGCAGTTGTTCTTGATAGGCTCGCAGGGATCCCTGCCGAGTTTGCCATTCTGCTTGGCTGTGCTCCAGGGATTGTCGGGATCCCCACCAAGCGGCGCGGCGTTCTTGCCAAGCGCGGTAGTCCCGATCCAGCTCGTCTTGCCGGATCTGGGCCTGCTGACGTTCTGCTTCCAGTTGGGCAATCTGTTGATTCAAGTGCTCCTGCTGCTGCTGAATGTGGCTTTTCAAGCTCTGCAGAAGCGCCAAGGGATCCCCAGCCGGATGTAGAGTCTCCTGGAGCTGCTGCACCAAAGCCTGTAGCTGCGCTGCTTCTGCTTCCCCCAATCGGCTGGAGCGAGCTTCTTGCAATTGAGCTTCCAACTCTTGCCGCTGTCGATTCAGAGCTTCCCGCTGTTCTCCGATCAGCCGCTGTTGTTCGGCCAAGTAAGCTTGCTGGGCTGCCAGCTCCTCTTTGAGGCTGTCCAGGAGTTTGCGATCTTCCTCTACGGCTTTGTATTGCTCGTACAGCCGCTGCACCTCTTCTTCTTGGGCTGCCAGATCCATCTCGCGGCGTTTAAGCTCATGGGCCTGAAAGGTGAGGGACTGTTTCCAAACCTCGATCTCCTCTTCCTGGCTGCGGGCTTTGAGCTGAAGTTGGCTGAAGTTTTGCAGGTAAGTCACCAGTTGGCGAGCAGCTTCGCTGATGCGGGCGACCTGACGGCTGCCGGAGATTTCCGCCAGCACCAATGACCCATCCTTGAAGCGCCCAGCCTCCTGGGCGATGCGGCCTTCCAAAGTAATGGATTCTTCGTTCACGGCCACCCAGGTATTGTCCTGCTGCTGCTTGGCCAGCAATTGCAGAGACGACTTGGCAAATCCAATCGGCTTGGATAGCTCTGCTAGGTACAGCACGCCTGAACTCCTTCAAAACAGCATGGACAACGCCAATCCCAAACCCTAACCCCACCGAGCCCTCGCCCCTGGCTGGGGAACAATGAACGGCTGCCGGAGTAGGGCTCCCCAAGGCGCAAAAGATGGCATCAGACTCTATACCTTACCGCTCTAGACTCAACCATAGGCTAAAAAAAGCACCTTCGCCAGATGAGTTTTGGGGATGTCCGGGGTAGCTATTCAAACCGGTGGCGGAGCACTAAGGTAGTCTAGGGTGTGGTGTAGGGTTCTGCTCAGGGTTTGTATGGAGCTGCAAGGTGAGCCGCTTTCTGTTCGTCGGCGTTCTCCTGCCCCGCCGGTGGTCGTAGCCTCTCAGGTGTACCAGACAACAGCGCCGGAAGCCAAACCGCGCCACATTTTGGAAGAGATCGTCTGGCACAAAGAACAGGAGGTGGAGCGGCAACGGGAGCAGCTTCCCCTGAAGCAATTGCAACGGCAACTGGATCAGGCTCCGCCGGTGCGGGATTTTGTGGCGGCCCTCACCCAGTCGCCTCACCCTATCTCTGTGATTGCCGAGGTCAAAAAAGCCTCCCCCAGCCGCGGCGTTCTCCGGGATCCCTTTGACCCGGTGGCCATTGCCCAGAGCTATGAGGCCGGTGGGGCCAGTTGTCTCTCGGTGCTGACGGATGAGCGGTTCTTTCAGGGCAGTGGCGAGTATCTGCGGCAGATCCGTCAAGCGGCAGGGATCCCCATCCTGTGCAAGGAGTTCATTCTCTACCCCTACCAAATCCTCTGGGCCCGCGCCTTGGGGGCGGATGCGGTGCTGCTGATTGCCGCCATTCTCTCGGATGCGGACTTGGGCTATTTTCTCAAGCTGGTTCGGCAATTGGGCATGGCAGCTCTGCTGGAGGTGCACACTTCCCAAGAGTTGCAGCGGGTGCTGCGTTTGCCCCAACTGCAAGAGTCCAGAGGGCAGGTGCTCATTGGCATCAACAATCGCGATCTGAGAACCTTTACGGTGGACTTGAACACAACGCGCGACCTGTTGGCCGCCCACTCGGATCTCCTCGGCGAGCTGCCCATTGTCAGCGAGTCCGGCATCCATACCCCTGCCGATTTGCAGCAGTTGCGGGCCTGGGGGGTGCGCTCTGTGCTCGTGGGGGAAGCTCTGGTGAGACAGCCGGATCCCGGCCAAGCTGTGCGCCACCTGTTGTCATCTCAGTGAATGAGAACCCTCCATCATATGGATCTCTGTTAAGAACAATGGATCTCTAAGGATTGCTCAGACCGATGAAACGTATTCCTGTGCCGGCTCACATCCACTACGAATTTCTGCTGCGGGTGTTGGAGCGGCAAACCTTTCCGGCAGTGGAAGAACAGGATTTTGGCAACCGAGGCCGCACGCAAGAGCTGATCAACTCCCTGCGCAAAGCCCTCACCCAACAGGTGCAACTGGAAGAAGACTGGCGACAGCGGGGCTATCAGGTGGACTACCGCTGGAATATGGACGAGCCTCAGACTCCCCCTTGACCTTCCAGTCCACTGTAAGGTTTAGCATCCTTTCAGTGGCATTGGGTTGGGGAGGTTTCCCAAGATGCAGGTTGTTTTGACAGTGCCCAAGCTGGCCTGTGCGGCTTGCGTGGACACCATTGCGCAAGCGGTGCGGCAACTGGATCCCCAGGCCCAGGTGGAAGGGGATCCCAAAACCAAACAGGTGCGGATTACTTCTGGGCGGTCTGTGAGCGATTTGCGGCAGGCCCTCACCCAGGTGGGATATCCCCCGGCCTAGTCAATTTTGGGCCGGGAACGGTCGGGCGTCTGTTTTGAATTTCTGTACAGATGGCTGCCTTCGCCCTGCCCAGGGTGGAGAGTAGCTGTCGTTTCATCAACAAGGTGTTGCCATGTCTGCCCATAAAGGGTCATCGGGTGCACTATCGGCCTCTGCGCCTTCTCCTGAGGGCACTTGGCAGTTGGCCCTGCAAGGGATGAGCTGTGCCTCCTGCGCCCGCAGCATCGAACAGGCCCTCACTCAGGTGCAGGGAGTATCCTCCGGATCCGTGAATTTTGCCAGTGAGCAGGCCACCGTCAAAGGGGATCCCCGGCTGGTGGATCCGCAGGCGTTGATTCGGGCGGTGGAGCGGGTGGGGTATCGGGCGCGCCTCATCCAAGAGGATTGGCAACTGGACGATCCGACAGACCCAGAGCGGATCGCCCAACGGGCCGCAGAACGGGAATTGAAGCTGAAGGTGGCGATGGGGGTGGGCATCAGCACGGTGCTGGTGATCGGATCCCTGCCGATGATGCTGGGAATGGAAATCCCGGGCTTTCCCATGTGGCTGCACAATCCTGGGTTGCAGTTGCTGCTGACGGCTCCGGTGCAGTTTTGGGTGGGCAGGCATTTTTACCGGGGAGCCTGGGCTGCTTGGCAACGGCGTTCAGCGGATATGAACACGCTGGTGGCCTTGGGGACGAGCGCGGCTTTCTTCTATTCCATTTTCCCAACGGTTTTCCCCGACTCTTTCCATCGGCAGGGACTGCATCCCGATGTGTATTACGAAGTGTCGGCGGTGGTCACCACCTTGATCCTGGTGGGTAAGTGGATGGAGCAACGGGCTAAGGGGCAAACCTCCGAAGCCATTCGCAAGCTGATCGGGCTGCAACCGAAAACGGCAAGGGTAATCCGCCATGGGGTGGAGCAGGATATTCCGATTCGGGAAGTGCAGGTGGGGGATCGGATCCGAGTGCGCCCCGGAGAGAAGGTGCCGGTGGATGGGGTCATTCTAGAGGGATCCTCCACCCTCGACGAGTCCATGGTGACCGGCGAGAGCCTGCCTGTTGTCAAATCGGCGGGGGATGAGGTGATTGGGGCAACGCTGAATCGGACGGGCAGCTTTGTGATGGAAGCGCGGCGGGTGGGCAAAGACACGGTTCTGGCCCAGATCGTGCGCCTGGTGCAGGAAGCTCAGGGATCCAAAGCCCCAATTCAACAGGTGGCGGATCGGGTCACCTCCTGGTTTGTGCCGGCAGTGATCGGGGTGGCAGTTCTAACTTTCGTGCTCTGGTGGGTGTTGGCGGACAACCTGACGCTGGCCTTGGTGAACACGATTGGGGTGCTGATCATCGCCTGCCCTTGTGCGCTGGGGTTGGCAACCCCCACCTCGATCCTGGTGGCCACGGGACGAGGGGCGGAATTGGGGATCCTGGTGAAAAGTGCCGACAGCCTGGAATTGGCCCACCACTTGCGCACGGTGGTCTTGGACAAAACCGGCACCCTGACCGAAGGTCGCCCTACCGTCACCGATATTTGGGCTAATGGCTCCTCTCCCCTGACGGTGTTGCGCCTGGCAGCGGCAGTAGAGCGGCACTCGGAACACCCTTTGGCCCAGGCGGTGGTGCAGAAAGCCGAAGCGGAAAAAATTGCCATCCCTCCTGCCCAGCATTTTCAGGCAAGGGTAGGCAGTGGGGCAGAAGCCTGGGTGGAAGACCAGTGGATCCGCATCGGTCGGCTGAGCTGGCTACAGGAGATGGGGATCCCCTGGGATCCCTCTTGGTCAGAGCGGGTTCAGAATTGGGAAAGCCAGGGCAAAACGGTGATCGGCGTAGCCCAATCCCAGAGCCTGGTGGGGCTGTTGGCCATTGCCGATCCGCTCAAACCCACCTCTCCTGAGGCAGTGCAACACCTGCAACAGATGGGCCTAGAGGTGATCCTGCTAACCGGGGATAACCCCACCACGGCCCAAGCGGTTGCTCGGCAAGCAGGCATTCAGCGGGTAATTGCCCAAGTCCGTCCGGATCAGAAGGCCGCTTACATTCGCAGCTTCAGACAACCTCGACACCGGGTGGCGATGGTGGGAGATGGCATTAACGATGCTCCGGCTCTGGCAGAAGCCGATGTGGGGATCGCCATTGGTACAGGTACGGATGTGGCGATGGCCGCCAGCGATATTACCCTCATGTCGGGGGATCTGCGGGGAGTCGCCACAGCCATTCAACTCAGCCGGGCCACCCTCAACAACATCCGCCAGAACCTCTTCTTCGCCTTTATCTACAATACGCTCGGGATCCCGATTGCCGCTGGGGCGCTCTATCCCTTTACAGGCTGGTTGCTCAACCCCATGCTGGCGGGGGCAGCCATGGCCCTGAGTTCCGTTTCGGTGGTCGCCAATGCCCTGCGCCTGCGACACTTTCAGCCCCCCAGACCAGCGGGCCGGCGTTAGGCCCTCTCCCAGGGGCAAGGGGGATTAGCGCGGCAACAGTTTTGCTGCCCTTTGAGCATGAGTCTGCCGTACCGCTCATGCCTCAGGGCTATCTTCTGGCAGACAAGAACATCCCCCCCGGGAGCTTGGTGAATGGCAAGAGGCAAGCTAACCTAAAAAGCTCAGGCAGACTGGGGAAAGCGCGGTGCAAGTCCGCCACTGTGACGCAACTGTGATGGGATCCCTCCCTCAGCCAGAACACCCACCTGCCGTTGTCCTGTACCCCTTGCGATTCACAAGGAACGGAGTTTTTTGTGTTGAATACCCTCAGTGTTTCCCCTCCCCTTTCGGTTGGGCAGCTTGCTTCTCCTTCATTGCCCCTATTGCTTATCGGCCACGGATCCCGCGACCCTGAAGGGCGGCAAGCCTTTCTGGAGTTGGCCCAAGTCTACCAATCCCTCACTCCCCATCGACCGGTGATCCCTTGCTTTCTGGAGCTGACCCAGCCAACCATTGCCCAGGGGGTAGAGCAGTGCTTGGCCCAAGGGTGGCAGGAGATCGTGGCCCTGCCGCTGTTGCTGTTTGGGGCCCGCCACAACAAGTTCGATGTGACGATGGAACTGGATCGCCTGCAGGCCCTCTATCCCCAGTTGCGCATTCGTTACGGTGGGCCGCTGGGGATCCGCATCGAGATCCTGCAACTGCTGCGAGACCGATTGGCCGCTTTGATGGCCGCCCAACCGCAGCGGATCCCAGAGGCAGAAACCGTGCTCCTATTTGTGGGTCGCGGCTCCAGCGATCCTGAGGCCAATGCCGAAGCCTGTAAACTGGCTCGGCTGCTTTGGGAAGGATCCGGGTTTGCCGCTGTGGAGACCTGCTTTATCGGCATTACCCATCCCCGCCTGCCTGTGGGGTTGGAGCGGGCCTCGTCCTGGCAGCCGCGTCGGGTGATCGTGCTGCCCTACTTTCTGTTTACGGGGGTGTTGGTGAAAAAAATCGAGGCGGCAGTGGAGAAACAACGACAACGACAGCCGGAAATCGACTGGCTGATGCTGCCGGAATTGGGCCTTGTGGATACGGTGCTGCACAGCCTGCAGCAACTGGAGCAGGAAGCCCTACAGGGCCAAACCCAAATGAACTGCCACCTGTGCAAGTTTCGCCTGGCCGTGAGCGCAGAGGTTGGAGCTGGATCCAGCCATCACCACCCTCACGAGCCTCATGACCACCATCACGGGCACGGATCCCATCACCATCCTCATTCCCACCCTCACCACGACCACGGCCATACCCACGCAGCGGCTGGGGATCCCTGGGCCCAATTAGAGGGCTACCACCAACGGGCTTGGCAGGTGCCCTAAGAGGGAAACAGAGGCTGCTGGCGGGATAGACTGAGTGCAGACAGGCCATTTTTGAACCTGGTTTTCCCGCTCTAGCGGTTGTGATGACGAAAAAACGATGATGCTCTCCCGCTCCTCTTGGGTTTCAGGTGCCGCTGCCGCGGGGAGCGGGATCTTTGTTTTCGCCCTGGTGGTGGGGCTGTTGGATCAGATCTTGCCCACCCTGCCCAAGGTTTCCCTCTCCCTGGCCGGGATCCCTGGGATCCTGGCTGCCGCTGGGGCCTCCTATGGGGCCTGGCGGGTGGTTCAGATGGGTCTGCAATCGGCTTCCTGGAGCGACTTTCGAGAATCGCTGGTGGCGACCCTATCTCCCTTTGATCCCGCCGATTATGGCGGCAACCCTCGGCAACCCGAGGAGGATTCTCTCCCTTTGCAGTCGGTTGACGAGGATCCTCAAACCCAGATCCGCGATCGACAAATTCTTGATCAAGCTGAGCAGCAGACGGAAACTGAAACCGAAGTAAGCGAACACACTCAAGTAAGACTGCAGGGCGAGCAGCACCAGGATCAAGCTTCGCAGGCCAAGGCCCAACAGTTGCAGCCCCTACAAGAATTGTCATCACCTTCTTCCCCAAGCCCTGAGTCGGCAAAACCCACACCAGAGCCAGAGCTCAACCAAAAACTTCGCCAACTCCAGATGCAGGTCGCCACTCTGAAAATAGAACTGGAACTCCAAGAAATCCAACTGCAGCAGTTGGAGGTGAGGCGGACTCGGCTTCAGCAGCAGAAGCAGAAACTCAAGCACGTTCTGCGTCGCACGGCGTCCGAAAATCAAAGGCTGCGCTTCTTACAGGAGCAAAAAGCCCGGCAACTGGAGCAAACTCAGCAAGAGCTGCAAGCTTTGCGGGAGTCCTACCGCGCCTTGCAAGTTCTCCAGGAAATAGGCTTCACCCTAACCCAAAACCTATCTCACAAAATAGCCGAAACGGAACCCTCTAAGCCCTCCGGCTAGCCGAAGTCTCAACTCACCCGTTTCAGGACAAATACACTCCCCTCGCTGCCCCGACCCAGCCGCAAGTCTTCATCCAAATAGGTGATATCCAGCCAGCCCGTTGGCTCGCGGCGGCGAATATCGATTTGAATAGCCGGGATCCGCTCCGGAGCCCGCTCGAGCAAATAGAGAAAACTCTCGATCTCGTAGCTCATCAAAGCTTGGGATCCGAACACCAATCGCTCGAAAATCACCCTCACCCGACGCTCCGATTCGGGGTAAAAGCGTGCCGATACCGCCAAGATTCCCCGTGGCACCCAAGCCCCCAGCCAGCCGGATCCCTGGATCTCCGCCACGTTGAAGACCCGTCCAGCCTTGGCCCGAATACACTGGTAGATCTCGCCGGTGGTCAAAAAAGGCAACTGTGCCAGCCGCAGCAGAGCTGTGCTCGTGGTAAATAGGGTGAGCCAGTTCCCCTCCAACCCTTCAGGAGCCGATGTTGGCTTGGGGGTGGGGTTGAGCGCTTCTAGGACGGCAATTTGAGACAAAATCTGGGCTTTTTGGTCAGGGGAAACTTTCCGGCCCCGGTCGGTCGCCTCCAGTAGGTGCAGCAGAGCCGATTTTTGCTGAGCCAGGGCCTCAGACATGGGCACACTCCGAAGGCACTGACCCTATTTTAGAGAACGCGGGATCCCTCTGCCCTTAACCGTCTTCTCCCACCAGTTTCAGGTTCAGATCTGCCACCTGCTCATACCCTAGCCCGGCCCGCACCACCAGCGGCTCGGATCCGGTCAAATCGATTACCGTAGAGACCTTGGCCCGGCGGGGGGCATCGTCATCCAGCACCAGATCCACCTGTTTTTCCAACTGCCGCATCTCTTCAGCCGCAAAGATCCCACCCTCATCCCAGGGATCGCTCTCCCATTCCCAGGTTTGCCCAAAACTTAAGCCCAGGGATCCGACGGGATCCCCCCCCAGCTTGGCAGAGGTCGAGACAATTGGATTGCCCAACTCTTCCAGCAAAGCCTGACAAATGGCAGAATCGGGCACGCGGATGCCGGTGGTTTTCCGCTTGGGATCCATCACCAACTTGGGCACCAGCTTGGTTGCTGGCAACAGAAACGTAAACGGGCCGGGGATCAGCCGCCGCATCAGTCGATAGGCTGAATCGGTGACCTGGGCATACTGGGCAATGCGCGAGAGAGAAGGACACAAGAAGGTGAGGGGTTTATCGTTGGAGAGGTGCTTGATGCGGCGTACCCGCTCCACTGCTTGTTTATGGGTCGCGTCGCAGCCAATGGCGTAAACCGTATCGGTGGGGTAGAGCATCACCGCCCCCTCCCGCAAAGCCGCTGCGATCCGCCGGATGGAACGGGTCTGGGGCTGTTGAGGATGCAGCTTAAAATACTCGGCCATCGGGCAGGTGGAAAGAGGTCAAGACTCGGAGCAGCTCCCCCCCAAAGGGTTTTCCACAAGAGGGCGGGGGGTCGGTGGCACCGACACCGGCAGGGATCCCTGAGATTCGGGCCAGTCCTTCAGTTGTTGCATCAGGGCTTGGATGTGCAGACGGGGCAGATAGGGCCAGTCGCCCGCTTCTTCCAAATCTTGAAGCACCCGATACAGAGCTTGACGGGTATTGGGCAAAGACTCCCGAAAGGCACCTTCCAGGATCGCGCGGTGCAACTCCTCCAGCAGCCGCAGGAGCATCAGCAGCTCCACACACGCTCCCGCCCTCGCCTGAGCCGCCTGTTCAACGGCCAACATAATCTGACGCAAATCCGGTGGCAGATCCTCCGCCGAGATATACATAGCCACTCGTCTCTGGGTTCTGGGAAGGCAGGGGCTTTCCCATTCTAAGATTCTTCTGCCCTAGGACTGGATGGATTTTGCCCCCACAAGATCCAACTGCGCAGGCTGTTGGGATCCCCGACCCAGGCACTGCCACACCCGCTGCAAGAGGGCATCCAGCCCCTGCTTGGCAATCGCAGAAATGGTCACCACCGAAGTGCCGGCAGCAGCAGACAGCCTCTGGGCGCGCTCGGCAACCTGCTGGGGATCCAGAACATCGATCTTGTTCAAAACCAGGATTTGTGGCTTATCGATTAACCCGTGGCCGTAGGCGCGCAGCTCCTGCTGAATGATCTGGTAATCCTTGACGGGATCTGCCGCCGTGCCATCCACCAAATGAATCAGTACCCTGGTACGCTCCACATGGCGCAAAAACTCATGGCCCAGCCCCACCCCCAAGTGCGCCCCCTCGATCAGCCCCGGGATATCGGCAAACACCACCCCATCTCCCGATGGATGGGGCACCACTCCCAAATTGGGCTGCAGCGTGGTGAAGGGGTAGTCGGCAATCTTGGGCCGGGCAGAGGAGACCACCGAAATCAGAGTGGACTTGCCCGCATTGGGCAGGCCGACAATGCCCACCTCGGCAATCAACTTCAGCTCCAGGCGCAGGCGCACCCGTTCTCCCGCTTCGCCCTTGGTAAATTGGCGGGGGGCACGATTGTGGTTGCTCAAAAAATGGGCATTGCCCAAGCCGCCTTTGCCCCCACGGGCTACCAGCAATTGATCCCCTTTGCCCACCAGATCGCCCAACAATTCCCCAGTCTCCGCATTGAACACCACAGTACCGCAGGGCACCCGCACCAGCCGATCCGCACCACTGGCCCCGCTGCGATGGTTGGGCCCCCCTTTGGCCCCGTGTTCCGCTTTGATCACCGGTTGAAAGCGAAAATCCAACAGAGTTTGCAGGCCGGGATCGGCCACCAGGATCACTGAGCCGCCCCGCCCGCCATTGCCGCCGGATGGCCCCCCAGCCGGCACATACTTCTCACGGCGGAAGGCAACGATGCCATCCCCGCCATTTCCCCCTTGCACTTCAATTTCGGCTTGGTCGATAAAGTGCAATTGCTCTTCTCCCAAATCTTCTATCTTCCAGCTTGGCAAGATGCCGGGAAACTTGCCACAAAAGACGCTCCTCTAAGCTACGATGGTATTTCCCAGCCACATCCTCCCCAGATGGGAAAGTGGAAGTGGGATCCTGCCAAACTCGATTGGCCTTCTACCCTTTATCCCGCACAACTGATCTGTTACTGCACCCCTATGAGTCGATTCACCGCTGCCGATGTAGGTTTTACCACTGAGGACTTTGCCGCCCTCCTGGATAAGTACGACTATCACTTCAGCCCTGGCGAAATTGTGGCGGGTACAGTCTTCTCGGTGGAGCCACGCGGTGCCTTGATCGATATCGGGGCCAAAACGGCTGCCTTTCTGCCACTCCAGGAGATGTCGATTAGCCGCCTGGAAGACCCGCACGAGATGCTGCAGCCCGGAGAAACCCGCGAGTTTTTTATCCTCACCGAAGAAAACGAAGAGGGACAACTCACTCTTTCCATCCGTCGCATCGAGTACATGCGGGCCTGGGAACGGGTACGGCAGCTCCAGAAAGAAGATGCCACCGTTCGCTCAACCATTTTTGCCACCAACCGAGGTGGAGCCCTGGTGCGGATTGAGGGGCTGCGGGGCTTTATCCCCGGATCCCACATCAGCAGCCGCAAGCCAAAAGAAGAGCTGGTGGGCGAAGAGCTGCCCCTGAAGTTTCTGGAGGTGGACGAAGACCGCAACCGCCTGGTGTTGAGCCATCGCCGCGCCTTGGTGGAGCGGAAGATGAACAAGCTGGAAGTGGGCGAGGTGGTGGTCGGCACGGTGCGGGGCATCAAGCCCTATGGTGCCTTTATCGATATTGGCGGCGTCTCCGGCCTGCTGCACATTTCCGAGATCTCCCACGATCATGTCGATACGCCCCACAGCGTCTTCAACGTCAACGACGAAGTGAAGGTGATGATCATCGATCTGGATGCGGAGCGGGGACGGATCTCGCTGTCCACCAAGCAACTGGAGCCCAATCCCGGCGACATGATTCGGGATCCCAAGCTGGTTTACGAGAAGGCCGAGGAGATGGCAGCCAAGTACCGTGAGCAACTGTTGGCCGCTAAGCAAGGACAAGCGGCAGAGGCCCCACCGGAAGTGGTGGAAGAGGAGCTGGAATACGCGGCGACGGCTGTGGAATGAGGGCAAGCTTGGCGCCATCTCTGCCTGCGATGAGACTGAGGTTAGGAGCCTTCAGCTCCGTTGGCGTGGGTGGCTCGTGGGAGCGGGGCAGCCCAGGCTCCTAGGGAGACGGGTACTGCTGCTGTGGCGAAGTAGGCCGACGGCGCTCACGCAGGGCTGCAAACCTGCGCCAGTAACGGGAATCCCCCGCTCCTGAGCTTGAGGAGCTGGTCAAAGACTGTAGATTTGCCCATCTACGAGCAGATGGGTGATGCCTTTCTTTTGCAGTTGGGTGCGCACAATCTCCAGAATGTAGCCGGGAAACTGGATTACCCGGTAGGGTGGGTAGGTGTTGCTGCCCCGACGGCTCATTTCGGAAAAGCGGCGGGCCACCTTGTGGCTGTCGAAAATGGGCAGCGTATTGGCGTTGTCGATCCCTTCGATGGGCAGGGATCCGGAGCCAAAGAATTCCTTAAGGGGGCGGGTGGTCAGTTCTTGGTAGCGGTCAACAACGACGTAGCAGGTTTCCGGCAGGGTGAGCTCTTCCAGGGGCAACACCTGAATTCGATAGCCGGGATCGGTGAGGGGATCCTCTTCTGGTCCATCTTCATCTTCTAAGGGATAGTCAGGGTCGTCCTCATCTTCGTCCTCGTCTTCAAGGTCACGGTCTTCTTCGGTCTCTTCCTCCACATCCTCCAGATCTTCCCGAAGCCCAGCCGCCAACGGCAGTTCTTCTGGGGGCAGTTCTGGCAGAGACTCCGTCCCAGCAGTGTTATCCTCGCCTTCCTCGTTTGCGTTCGGCTCTGCGGGGGGCTCCGGCAAGGGAGATGGAGAAGGCAACTCCGGTTCCAGCGGCAAGATCTGCTGCTCCAAGGCTGGGATCCTGCCAACAGCAACTTTTTCCCCCATGTCTTTGCGGCGGGCAGCCGAGCGTTTGAGATGGATCAACCGCTGGTACTCATCGGCGGCGATATTTTCCTTCAACACGCGGGTGATGGTGGTGATGCTCACCTGAAATTGCTCCGCCAATTCGACGGCGGTCGCTGCTGAGCCGCGGTAGGCGCTAACAATTTGCTGTTGTTCTTGCTCTGAAAGTTTGCTGCGAGCCATCCCAGGTCACCCAATCTAGAAATTGAAAGAAATAGGCAGTGGTGAAGAGGATCTCTAGCCAGCGGCGGTTGCCCCACACACCCGGCTGAGGCCGGCAGCCAGCTGCTCCCGCTCCAGCCCCTTGCCGATCAACACAATTTTGGACAGGCGGGGCTCATCGGGATCCCAGTCCCGTTCCAGAAAAAGGGTTTGCCGCTGGCCCACTTGATGGAAGATAACCCGCTGCGGCTCATCCAGAACCGACAGCACCCCCTTGGCGCGAAAAACGGTCTCGGACAAGTCTTGTAGCCAATCGCGAAAGGCCCCCAAATCCAGCGGCTGCTGCAGTTGAAAGCTCACCGATTGGATCCCGTCCTCCTCCAGGTGATGGCTGGGGTGGGCCTCAGTCCCCGAATCGGGGAGCCTGGGATCCCACAATTCCGGACGAAAGGCATGCACATCCAAGATGCGGGCCAAGGGCACCTGGGCATGGGTGGTGAGCAGGCAAGGGGCATCGGGGTTGTAGCGGCGCAGATCCAGAAGGATCCGCTCTCGTTCGGCTTCGCCGATTAAGTCCACCTTGTTGAGCAACACAATGTCGGCACTGCTGATCTGGTGGGCAGCAGTTTGCGAGCGCCGGAAATTCTGCCAGTATTCGGCCCCATCCACCAACGTCACCACACCATCCAGGCGCAACTCCTCATGAAAAGTCCTCTGCACAAATAGCTCCGTCACCTGCCTGGGATCCGCTACCCCACTGGTTTCCACCACCAGGTAATCCAACGCCTGGGCACGCTGCAGCAGCTCTCGGGCTGCCTGTTCAAAATCTTCTCGCACCGTGCAACAAAGGCAACCATTGCTGAGCTGCATCAGCCCCTCTTCGGGCAGATTGATCAGCTCTCCATCGATGGAAATTTCGCCAAACTCGTTGAGGATCACTCCAATGCGCAACCCATGCTCCTCTTCCAAGATGCGCTTGAGCAGCGTGGTTTTGCCACTGCCCAAAAAACCTGTCAAAATCGTCACCGGAAGCTGAGCTTTCATATCAGGTGAGGCTGAACTGACAAGCGGCCAACAAACCCTTCTCTCAAGTTCCCCAGAAGCTCTACTAGCTTAGCTTTAGGGTTGGCTCTCCAGGATCTGGACAAGGGGGAACGACCGCTCCCACCCAAATTAGATCCTCTAACCCATCAACTAGTTATCCAACTATTTAACTATTTATTTAATGTCCTCTGGGCGTTGGGGCAGACTCTCTCCTGAGGATCCCTGGGGACGAATGAGCTCGATCGGCAGGCCATCGGGATCGGCGATGAACGCCACTTCATAGACCTGGCCCCCAATTTGCTGGAGCTGGGGCGGCAGCAGCAGGGTAAGGGGCACTTGCGCTCGCAAATGTTCTAGGTAGTTGGCCAGGGATCCCCATTCGGGGCCCACCTCAAAAGCGGGATGGTAGTAGCCCACATAGTGGGGATCCCCAAAGGGATCCGGGGCAGGCCGGGGCTCCGGCACCTGCATCAGCTCTAAGCGCCCCCAGGGACCACGCATCCAGCAGGCCAACGTGATCCCAGCAGTAAAACGTTCTTCTACCGCAAAGCCCAACCCCTCGTAAAAGGCGATGGAGCGGAAGATATCGGCGGTGCGAATGGAAAAATGGTGCAGTTTCATCGTCCTGTAAAGCAGCCAGATGGGGGCAGACCGCTCAGATCAATCGCCGCTGACGGCTGGTCAAGCGCAGACAGACTTGCTACGCTCCAGAAAAGTAGGCTGTCTATCTCAGAGCACCTCTTGCGGTGTACGCTGGCCTGCCGGATCCCCGAAGCGGGAAGCGCGACAACCCAAGCCGATTACTGCCAACATCATCATGTCTAAGCTGGTTATTGTCGAATCTCCCACCAAAGCCCGTACCATCCGTGGATTCTTGCCCGCAGGGTACGAAGTTCAGGCCTCGATGGGACATGTGCGGGATCTCCCCGATTCGGCATCTGAAATTCCAGAAGAATTGAAAGGAGAAGAGTGGAGCCGCCTGGGGGTCAATGTCCACGCCGACTTCGAGCCCCTCTACGTCATCCCCAAAGACAAAAGAAAGGTGGTCAAGGAGCTGAAAGAGGCCCTCAAGAAAGCCGACGAGCTGATCCTGGCCACCGACGAGGATCGCGAAGGGGAAAGCATTAGCTGGCACTTGCAACAGGTGCTGCAACCCAAAGTGCCCACCCGCCGCATGGTGTTCCACGAGATCACCCGCGAGGCCATTCAGGAGGCGCTGCAAAACTGCCGTGAGGTGGATGAACAACTGGTGCGTGCCCAGGAGACCCGCCGCATCTTGGATCGCCTGGTGGGCTATACCCTGTCGCCGCTGCTGTGGAAAAAAATTGCCCCCAAACTCTCGGCAGGGCGGGTGCAGTCGGTGGCGGTCAAGCTTTTGGTGGATCGAGAGCGGGAGCGGCGGGCCTTCAGAAAAGCCTCCTACTGGGATCTCAAAGCGGAGCTGCAGCCCAAAACGACCGTCGCCGGCCAGCAGGCTGTCTTTCCAGCAGAGCTGGTGAGCTTGGGTGGCAAACGCCTGGCCAATGGGCAAGACTTCGATCCCAGCACCGGCCAGCTCATTGCCGGGCGGGATGTGGTGTTGTTGGATCAGGCCCAGGCCGAGGCCCTGCGGGATCGCTTGCTGGGAAAAGCCTGGATCGTCAGCTCTGTGGAAGAGCGCCCCTCCACCCGCAAACCTGCCCCTCCCTTTACCACCTCCACCCTGCAGCAGGAGGCCAACCGCAAGCTGCACCTGTCGGCCCAGCAGACGATGCGCATTGCCCAAAAGCTCTACGAAGAGGGCTACATCACCTACATGCGCACCGATTCGGTCCACCTGTCGGAGCAGGCCATCCGCGCTGCCCGCGCCTGCGTGGAGTCGATGTACGGCAGAGAATATCTCAGCCCCGAGCCCCGTCAGTACACCACCAAAACCAAAGGGGCGCAAGAAGCCCACGAGGCCATTCGTCCTGCCGGATCAGAGTTTCGCCTGCCCAGCCAAACTCCTCTGTCCGGCCAAGAGCTGGCCCTCTACGACCTGATCTGGAAGCGCACCGTCGCCAGCCAAATGGCTGAGGCGCGGCAGACCCACACCACGGTACTCATCGCTGTGGAGGATGCGGTGTTCCGGGCCAGCGGCAAGCGCATCGATTTTCCCGGCTTTTTCCGCGCCTATGTGGAGGGATCCGACGACCCCGATGCTGCCCTAGAGGATCGGGAGGTGCATCTGCCTCTGTTGCGGCAGGGGGATCCCCTCCGCTGCCGGAAGCTGGAACCCGTTGCCCACGAAACCCAGCCCCCGGCCCGATATACGGAAGCCTCCTTGGTCAAGGTGTTGGAAAGTGAGGGTATTGGCCGCCCCAGCACCTACGCCACCATCTTGAATACGATCATGAGCCGTGGCTACGTCAGGTCGATGGGGAATGCCCTCGTGCCCACCTACACAGCTTTTGCAGTCACCGAGCTGCTGGAAAAATACTTTCCCAACCTGGTGAATACCCGCTTCACCGCCGAGATGGAGCAAACGCTGGACGACATCGCTTCTGGACAGGCGGAGTGGTTGCCCTATTTGCGCCATTTCTTCTTGGGCGAGCAGGGTCTTGAGGGACAGGTAAAGGCCCGCGAGTTGGAAATTGACTCCAGCCTGGCCCGCTCCATCCATCTGGAGAACCTGCCCGTCAAGATCGGCATTGGCCCCTATGGCCCCTATGTGGCGGTCGAAACCGAGTCCGGAGAGGTGCGCGCCAACCTGCCGGAGGATATTCCCCCCGCCGATCTGAGCGCAGAACACATCGCGGAGCTGATCCAGCGGAAGCAGGAAGGCCCCAAGCCCATTGCCTTTCACCCGGAAACCCAAGAGCCCATCTACGTGATCCCGCAGGGCCCCTATGGCCCCTATGTGCAGTTGGGGGAAGTTTCTGAGGACAACAAAAAACCCAAGCGCACCTCTCTGCCCAAAGGGCTGAAACCGGATCAGGTTACGCCAGAGATCGCCTTGGGGTTGCTGAGCTTGCCCCGCACCTTGGGGGAACACCCGGAATCGGGGAAAAAAGTGCAGGCCGGCATTGGCCGCTTCGGCCCCTACGTGGTCTGCGATGGCGATTTTCGCTCTCTGCCCGCCGATGAGGATGTGCTGACCATCAGCCTGGAGCGGGCGCTGGAGTTGTTGGCCCAGCCCAAGAAAGGCCGTGGGCGCGGCTCTGCCAAGCCCTTGCGGGAGCTGGGATCCCATCCTGAGGATGGCGAGCCGGTTCATCTGCACGACGGCCCCTATGGGCTGTATGTCAAACATGGCAAGGTCAATGCCTCTTTGCCCAAAGAGATCCCTGCCGAAGCGGTTACCCTGGAAATGGCTCTGCAGGTGCTGGCCGAAAAGGAAGGCTCTTCTGCAGAGGTCAAGGGGAAAAGCCGCTCGACTGGCAAAGCGGGCTCCTCGGTCAGTAAAACCCAAGCCAAAACTGCCTCCAGCAGCCCTACAGCCCAGCAGGCCGGAAATGCTGTGCCGCAGAAGCGGCGTAAAGCGCAAACCACTTCCACTGGCAGCGGGATGGCCAAAGAGCCGCAAGCCCAAGCGAATGGGTCAGCTCAGGTTGGATCCCGTCCCACCATTGTGAAGATCACCCCCAAAGCCCCCGCCTGAGGTCAGCTTCTTGGGGTGCGATGGCCCAAGGTCGCCTGCTCAAGGTGGCTCAGGGATCGGCTATGTAGCAGCTTTGCTGACGAAACAACTGCTCCAAGGGCCACAAGCAGCGGCCACAGCGGCTTCCCGATTGGCAATGCACCCGCATCGCTTCTGCAAACGGCAAGGGATTCTGCTGCTGGCGCTTGAGAATCTGGGCATGTTCCAGCTCACTGCAGTAGCAGTAGGCAGGATGGCGACGATGGGGGTGTGCAAGGGACACGGGAGTAAATGAGAGTTGGAGTCGGGGCCAACAGCCTTCAGCTCAACGTTATCACCTGGGTGCCGGGGAAGTAGTGATTGAGGATTTGCGGCGCCGTGTAGCCCTTCTCGGCCAAGCCACGGGATCCCCACTGACACAGTCCCACCCCATGGCCGGCCCCACGATAGGTGAAAAGGTACACTTCCTGCTGGCCGGGCTTTGGCTGGAGACGTTCCCATGTGAAGCGGTTGCTGGGGAGGATCCCCCAACCCAGGGTTTGGCCAAGGCGCAGCACAAACTCTTGGCCGGTCAACAGTTGGGATCCAACGCGAATGCGCACAGGGCGACCCCAGGGATCCGACTGCACAATCTCCAGATCGCCGTTGCCCAAGGCTTGCTCCAACTCCCGTCGGCTGAGTCGGACGCTGTGAGGGCCATAGAAAGGAGAGGCACGACACCCGTCACAGATCACCCCTTGTAGGTAGGGGCGGGCGGGTGGGGCAAAAATATCCTGGTTGGCACTGGTGTGACCGCCGCAGGTGGAGTGAAACAGAACCTCTATCGGCTGGCCGGCATGGGTTAGGATCTGCCCTCGGGTTGCCTGCACCGCAGCAGTGGTCGCCGCCGTTTCATAGGCCAGGCCACCATAAAACTGGTGGGCGGTGGAATCCTGCAATAGCCTTATCGAGGTAGAGGGCCATTCTCTTCTGGGGCCGGGGTGCAGATGGGGAATGGCCAAAGTGCGGGCCAAGATGGCTTGCGCCTGCAAGGCGGCGGCTGGCCAATCGGCAGGCATTTCGCTGGGCACCAAAGCCAGCAGATAGTCTTCCAACTTGACCCAGTTCACCAGATGCAGGCGACCTGAACCCTCCGGGCAAATCTGTACCCAACCCCGATAGCGACGCTCCTCCCCTGCGAAGGGGCGCAGGGCTCCCCCCTGTAGCCAAAGGGATCCCTGGTAGCGACGAGGCTGTCCCGGCCCGGTCAGCAGGAGCTCTTGGCGGCGCACCTGTAACTTCCAGGCACCTGTTGGAAAAGGCTGCTGATTCAAAACAAAAGGGCCCATCAGCTCCAACTCGGCCAAGGGATCCGCACTCCAGCGGCTGAACAGCTCCACGGCCAGCCAATCTCCGCGCCCGGACGTTTGGGCCTGCCGAGAGCCTCCCCAAACAGCCCACAGGGATCCCAGCACCATCGCCCCCAACTGTCGTCGCCGCATAGGCCCCATCCGGGCATCCTCTATCGATAGACCATTCCCCCAGAAATACTGTCAAGATGAGCTGGCCAGCAAAGGATCGTATCCCAGTTGCTGGGTAAGCCGGGCGCGGGCCAATTCCCGATATTCCCAAAAGTGTTCTCCTGCAGCGCAGAGGCCCAAATACAAGTTCAGCAGGCTGGGCTTGCGCCGCCAAATCGTCCATAGCTGTCGCCAAAATTGGGCGCGAATTTCAGGGTGAAGGATCCCTTGCCGCCAGATGAGTTGTAGAAGCAGATGGATCCCTTTGCGAAGGGGCAGCTTCATCATTTGCCGCCGGCCATCTTTGATGCCGATATTCAGGCATTGTTGCAGGCAGCGAGATAAATATCGCGCAGGATCATACAATTTCCAAAAACTTTCCAGATACTCTCGGGCAATCTCCGATAGAGAACGGGTGGGAATAAAGTTCATCAGCGTATTTTGATCGCCAAACTCAGTCACGCCGATCCCTTCCAGCAAACGTTCCTCCTTCTTCAAGCGATTCCAGAGCTGTGTGTTTGGCAAAGCCTGTAAAATGCCCAGCATTGGCTGAGGAATACCGGTTTGCTCGACAAAAGCCTGAATGCGCTCCCCTGCTCCTGGCCGCTCTCCATCAAAGCCCAGAATAAACCCAGCATAGATCAGCAGTCCAGCATCGTTGATCTTGCGACAGGCCTCCACCAAAGGGTGGCGGGTATTCTGGAGCTTTTGGGTCATCTGTAAGCTGTCTTGGTCTGGAGTCTCAATGCCCAAAAAGACCGCATAGAAACCCGCCTCTACCATTAACCTCATCAGTTCTTCGTCTTCGGCCAGGTTAACCGAAGCCTCTGTCATAAAGGTAAATGGGTAATTGCGCTTTTGGCTCCAGGGGATCAGCTCTCGCAAAAATCGCTTGACGTTGCGCTGATTGCCGATAAAATTGTCATCCACTACAAATACCGAACCCCGCCAGCCCAAGTCATAGAGGGCCTGCAGCTCAGCTAGCATTTGACTTGGCTCTTTGGTTCTCGGCTTGCGTCCGTAAAGAGAGATGATGTCGCAAAACTCGCAATTGAAGGGGCAACCTCGCGAAAATTGGACTGACATCATGAAGTATTGATCCATACGCAGCAGATCAAACCTTGGCAAAGGACTTTGGGTTACATCCGGTTTTTCCGCAGCCCGAAAAATGCCCGACTCTTGCCCAGCTTCTAGAGCCTTGACAAAGGCCGGTATGGTCACTTCCCCTTCATCCAAAACCAAATAGTGAGCACCAGATTCCAGGGCATCCTGTGGCACAGAAGTTGGATAGGGTCCGCCCACCGCTACTTTTTTGCCCAACTGCACCGCTTTGCGAATGAGGGCGTGGAAATCCTGCTTCTGCACCAACATGGCTGACAAGATCACCAGATCGCACCACTGCCAATCGGCTTCTGTTTCAGCAGCGACATTGCGATCCACAAAGCGAATCTCCCAGTGTTGGGGCAGCAAAGCAGCAACGGTGATCAAGCCAAGAGGTGGCATTAGCGCTTTTAGCCCCACCATCTCAATGGTGCGATTGTAAGACCAGAATGATTGAGGAAAACGCGGATAGAGCAGCAACGCCTTCATACCAACCAGCTCCTAAATCCCAGCGTAATTGATTTCATCCTCGCCTTTTTCCCATTCGTTTTTATTGATTAGGCAATCCTACAAGTGGCCTTGAATAAAGCTGCTGTAAAAACTTTTCGGTATGCTTACCCGTAGTACCTTCTTTGGGTTAGTAGTTTACAGGTTTTGTGCAGGTTTCCTATGGAGAAGCTTGTGATTCTTGAGCAGCGATTGAGCAGGTAGGGCCAAGAGAGTGCAGTTGCCGATGACTTCAAAGGACGGCTGCCACCGGGTAGCGTATTGACGTTCTCCCAGCCTACTCTTCAGGAAGCCTCTCTGGATGACTATCTAACCAAGGATCTGAGCTGAGCCTTAAAAGTTACTGAATAACTGAATAAAGTGTTGCCGCAATTCTTTCGAGAACAGCAATATCAACCCTGGCCCTTGGCAGCTCCAGACAGAGTCAGTTCTGCACACCTTGCTCGAAAACCTGCTGAACCAAGCCACTGACGATGGAAAGTACAATCGCGCCGATAAACGCCCAGCCGAAATTATCGATGTTGAAAGCATTCCCGGCCAGCTTATCGGCAATGACCAAGCAGATGCCGTTCAAAATTAGCCAAAACAAGCCCAGGGTAAGAATTGTAATCGGCAGGGTGATCAACCGGAGAATCGGCCTGACCAAACCATTGACCAGACCAATGGCCAGAGCCGCCACCAAAGCACCCCCGAATCCAGAGACGTGGATTCCGGGCAAAAGCCAAGCCAGGATCATTACACTCAAGGCTGACATCAGCCAGGTGGCCAAAAGAGTTGCCATGCTCCCTCCTCTGCCCTGATGGGGCCGCGATTTTGCCCTCTATGCTAGCCGATCTGCTCAGGGATCCCTTGCGCAGAAACCTCTCCAGGGCTGTAAGTTTGCAGGGCCAACGCATGAATGCTCCACCCCATCTGTTCGGCTAGGGCAGCATACACCAGGCGATGTCGCTGTAGAGTCGTTTTGCCAACAAACAGAGGCGACACCACTTGAACTCGGTAGTGCCCTCCTGTCCCGCCCCCGTGGCCGATGTGAAGGTGGGACTCATCCTCTACCTGCACATGAAGAGCCTGCAGCTTCTCAGTCAGGTGCTGCCGAAGGTATTCGGGGGTAAGCATGGCAACCCTTCTGGATGAGATGGGATCCCTTAAGGTTGAGCCGTGGCCTTGGCAAAGGCTGCCTCGACCAGCGGACGCAGCTCGTTGCGGGCGTGCATCTCTTGGATGATGTCGCAACCGCCCACAAACTCTCCATCAATATAGATCTGCGGGATAGTAGGCCAGTTGGAAAACTCTTTGATCCCCTGGCGGATCTCGGGATCCTCGAGGACGTTAATCGCCGTGTAGGGGAAGCCCAAACTATCCAGCACACGAACGGCGGCATAGGAAAACCCACATTGGGGCATTTCCGGGGTGCCCTTCATGTAGATGAGCACCTTGTGGGTACGGATTTGTTCACGGATTTTCTCTTCCAAAAGGGGATCCAGCATGGTGTTCAACCACTATAGCGACAACAGCCGATAGGCAAACCGACATCCTATCGAGATCTCATTTTCGTTCACTTCTAACATACTTGGCACTCTCCCCACGGCTAGGCCGAGGGATTCTTTTTCGCAATCACCAGTACCCCCATCATGCCCCACGCTAGGGGGTAGAACTTGGCACTGGCAAACCCTGCCTGCAGGGCCATTTGTCGTTGCTCTTCTCCAGAGGGGAAGCGATCTAGGCTGGGATCGATGTAGGCATATTCGGATCCCAGTCCCAAAGTTTTGGCCTGGGCAACCACCTGAGTGTTCAAGTACCAGCGCTGAAATTGCTCGCAAAGAGGGATCCCTGTGGGGCGGTGAAAATCCAAAATGGCGGCACGACACCCTGGCTTCAGTACTCGCCCAATCTCTCGCAAGGCTTGGGGAATATCGGTTACATTGCGCAAGCCGTAGCCCATGGTAATGGCATCGAAGCTACTGTCGGGAAAAGGTAAGGCCAAGGCATCTCCCAAAACCCACTCCAGGGAGTAGCCAGGGAAGAGCCGGGAGCGACGCCGGGCAATCGCCAGCATGGCGGGAGAGAAATCTAGGCCCACCACATGTCCCCTTCGTCCTACTCGGCGGGCCAACTGCAGAGCCAGATCACCGGTTCCACAGCACAGATCCAGCACATATCCTCCTGAGCTGGCGCCCGACCAACGCACGGCCATACGCTTCCAAACCTGATGGAGGCCCAGGCTCAAGGTTTGGTTGAGGGAGTCATAGTGGGGAGCAATGCGGTCAAAAAGCGCTCGGATTTCCTCAGGCTGTTCAAAGGTTGGGCTAGGCACCTCTTCTCAACTCCACCTCATGTTCCCCGTACAAACTTTGTTGCTCCTGTTGCTCCGCAACGCTACGTGACCGGATCTGTGGTCTGAAGCTAAAGGAAGAGGGGTGTTACGGCGGCACTGGGATCCCACTGGCTCCCACTCGGTGGCGGCGGCTGGGGTAATCAGCCAAACTCAGGGACAGGGATCGGGATCCGGCTAGGCTCGAGGCTGGGATGCGGATGGTTCCCTGGAAGACTTGGCTATTGGGGGGCAACTCCCCCGGCAAACCCTGGGTGAGCGCGTTGATCGACCGTCCATTGTCGTCAGTAATGTTCAGGAAGCTATAGAGAAAGCGCACCGTCTCTGCCGAGTTGTTTTGCATAGCTACATTCAGAACCACTTGGCTTCCCTCGCGACGAACCGAAAGCACCTGCATAGAGACCTGTCCACTGGCGGCAATTGGTAGGGGGGGCGGAGGTGGTGTGGGCACCGGCGGGGCAGGAACTCCGTCCTGCTGACGCGGACGGGGAGGTGGAGGAGATGGAGTGGCGGGGCGAGGAGTTGGCGACGGGGCCGCCGCCAATTCAGGAGACAATCTGGGGGTGGGTGTTGGAGTGGGAGTTGCAACCGGGGTGGGTGTTGGAGTGGGAGTTGGGGACGGACGAAGGCTGGCTTCGGCTGCTGCAATTACCTCAGCCTCGTTCAGCAAAGGCACAGTACGGGGATCCCGAACTTCGCGGGAAGGAGAAGCCCGACCGGCGCCGGTGACGGGAGAAGAAACCCCCGATAGAGCTCGCTGACCAAATAGGTAGCCCAGACAAGCACTCAACACCGTTGTGAAGAGAAATGCGCTCGTCCAAAACAGCACCCCCGAGAATGTGGAGGCGAACTCCTGAGACGGTTTGGCCGGTCTACGCAAAGGCTGTTAACTCCTGCTGCTGGTTCGCTTACCCGATCATACGAAAGTGACGGAGAAGCTAGGGGTTCTCGACTGGGGCAGAGTTTTTGCGTTGTTGCTCATGGGCCTGTAGCGGGGCGCTGTCTAAGTTGGGCAGCCGCTCCCCCAGCCACCAACCCGGATCTTCCCAGCTCAGGGATCCCAGCCATTTCTCGGCTCGATCTGCCAAGACCAAGCCCAACAAAACGGGAGCAGTGGTGATCCCCAGCGCTAGGCTGAGCCAGAGCGGTTGAGGAGATCGAAAAGAGGCCGAAGCAGCCTTTTGTTCAGGCGGAGATATCGGCTTGGGATCTGTCATGGTCGAGCTTTTGAGCGTAAACTACCCGACCCTGACTGCTTCGCAGTACAGGGCGGGCTTAAGGCCTCCGGCCCGCTGGCGCGAACGGTAGCCCTGCAGTTGGCAAGCCAACCACGTTCGCGAAGCGAGCCGTAGGCTTGACCTCTAGGCTGGTTTACAGCAGCCCCCAAAAGCGCAATCACATTCGCACCATTCAAATCCGCATCCCCTTCCCATCCACAGTGTCCACACTTAAACTTCTTTCCACTGCGGTAGGATTGCGCAGGGTCGGGATGGATATGCAAACACTTGTGGCAGGTCTGCGACGTGTAGGCGGGCGGCACAAGAATCAGAGAAACCCCTGCAACCCTCGCCTTGTACTCCAGAAACTGACGTAGTTGGTAGAACGCCCAACTGTTGGCCCTGCGCCGTTCAGCTTTGCTGCGTGGCTGTTGATTGACCCTTTCCCGAATCCCTGTCAAGTCTTCCAGAGCAAGAGCGCTGTTTGTCGCCTTTGCCCTAGAGACAATAGCTTTGGAGATGCGATGATTGACCCACACTTGAAAGCGTCTTTCCTTGCCAGACAGCCGTTGCAACAGTTCTCTGCATCTGCGCCGCGAACTGCGGGTGCCCTTACTGGCTTTGCGTTGGAGTGCCGCCCTCAGCTTGGAGTAGTGGTCTCGGATTCGGTTCAACTGCTGTCCATTCCAGTTATCTCCTTCCGATGTATGAGCAATATCCGTCCTGCCCAAATCCACGCCTAGCACTCTATCCGTGCGTTGCGGTGGGGATGGCTCCGCTTCCACACAGATCTGAATAGAGTAGGAGCCGTCTTTGCGCTTGACCAGAGTGGCAGATTTGGGATTGGAGCCTGCCAACTGTTCTCTCTGGTAGCGGCCAATCGCCAGCTCAAAGCGCTCCCGACCCCCAACCGTGGTCAGCGACACCGTCCAGTCTTTCTCGCGAAACGAAAAGATACGGGCATCGTAGGTCGCAAAGCCTCTCTTGAACGCTTTGACCGGACGGTTTTTCTGTCGGGCAACTTTACGGGCACCGGCCAGCCGTCTGCAGACCTGCTGGTCGCGTAAGCGGGACGTAGTCCTTGCCAAGTTACTGGACAAGCCAAACCGAGCGCGAATCTGGTAATAGCAAAGGGACTGGAGTTTGACTGCGTTGACTACTTTTTCTGGTGTGTTTTGGTTGACCCAGTTCAACGCCTGCACAAAGGCATCCATTGTCGCGTCCAACTTTGCGGCTTGCGACTGGGACACCTTGAGCTTGCAGGAGACGGTCAGGACTTGGGTCATGGTTCTATCATAACTTCCGCATTCCTCCCGACACTGACCCTACGGGTACAGTGCGGGGCTCCTGCGATTTCTAGCTGAAGTTCAAGTGCGCTGTTGTTAGGTTAATCTTAAGCGTCAGTGGATTTCCAGCGTAATGTCGATTGTGCTGATCTGTGGCCCTGTGCGCTCCGGCAAAAGCCGGCTGGCAGAGGGTTTGGCTGCGGCTTCGGGCTTGCCGGTTGTCTACCTGGCTACCGGGCCGAAACCCGATCCCAAGACGGATCCAGAATGGGCAGAGCGCGTTCAACAGCACCGGCAACGACGACCTTCCGGTTGGCAGACTTGGGAAACCGGGAGGGACTTGGGGGCAGAACTGCAAAAGTTGCCCCAGCCCTGTTGCGCGCTGGTGGATTCGCTGGGGGGATGGGTGGCGCAGGGCCTAGACTGTCCCTCTTCAGAATGGGATCCCTTGGTGCAATCCTTCTTGGCAGCCTTGCAAAGCTGTAGGGGGGAGATCCTCCTGGTGTCTGAAGAGGTGGGCTGGGGGGTGGTGCCCGCCTATCCTATGGGGCGGCGCTTTCGGGATCGGATGGGAGAACTCACCCAAAGGCTGGCTCCTCTGGCTGACCAAGTGTTTTTGGTAACGGCAGGTTTTGCCCTCGATCTCACCCGCCTGGGGATCCCGGTGGCAGGCAAGATGGAACAGAGCTGAGATAAGCTGCATTTGCAAGCCAGATAGCCGTGTCGCTGTGCCGATTACCTTCTACCTTCCCGCCAAGGCCATTCAAACTCTGGATCTCACCCCCGGCCATGAGCTGGTGAAAACCCTGATGGCGGATCCCGTGCGTGCTGCCCAGCAGGTGCAATGCGCCATCGATTGGCCGCGCAGCCCTGAGGATCCGCGGGAGCTGTCCGAGATCCCGGAGGTGCGCCTGTGGTTTATTCGGTGGGATACGGTCTACCCCTGGATGCCCTACTTCCTCAATTGGCGTCAAGGAGAACTGGCCCGTTACGCGGCTATGATGGTGCCCCACCAATTCAACCCTCGGGAGGGCATTGTTTACAACCCAGAAGCGTTGGAGATCTTCGTCTACCAGAAGATCTTTGTGTTGATGCGGTGGTTCAAGCAGCAGAACCTGGGATCCGTCTCCATGCTGCGGGATATGGCTTTGGTGTTTGGCTTCGAGATCCAGCCGGAGTTTCTCGCCCTATGGGAGGCAGAGCCATGAAGGTGATGGTGGCCGACACCTGGCCGGGGATCCCGGGAGCTACGGCAGTGGCCGACGCTTGGCAGCAGGTGGTTCAACGCCCTTGGGGCCGGCTCAGTGTGGATCCCACCCCTTCGGAAGCTCAGCTCAAGGCTCTCTGGCAACAGATCTCCGAGTGGGCAGGAGAGAGAGAGCCCCTACTGGTTTTGCCGGGCAGCGTTGCCGATCCCATAGGGCCAGGCCAAACCTGGGCCGATCTAGCCCATGCGTGGGGGTTGAGCTTGCTGTTGACGTTGCAACGGGAGGCCGCCCTGAGCCAAGGTGCTGCTTTTGCCGCCCTGTTACGCCAAGCCAGGGCCCGTGGTTTGGGATGGGTGCTGGTTGGATCCCTGCCCGAAACTGGGGATCCCCAGGCTTTGGCAGAGCTGGATGCAGCTTTGATCCCACGCCTGGCAGCCCAAGTGGGAATGCCGGTGTTGGGGAGGATGGCTCCTGATGGCCAGATCCTTTGGGATACAGATGCTCTATCGCTCTGCGACGCTGGTAAAACCATTTTCAATCTGGCCGGAGCGGATCCTGCTAGAAGCGGGTCTCAAACTCGATGGAAATGACATTGTTGCCCTCAAAATCGGTACTGGCGCGGGTGAGGGTTTGCTCGTTGAAGCGGTAGCGGGCGCTGTAGCGGGTGGGCTGGAAGGGATCCGTCAAGTTCCGCTGCAGCGAGAGGGAAGTGGCCGGCCCCAGATCTCGGGCCACCTCCAGGGCCAGCCCCACTGAAGAACGGTTGGGAGCGCGGGTATCGATCTGGGGGATGGGGCTGAGGCGAATTTCATCCAGGCCAAGGGTATCCCGCAGAGCTTCCTGCAGCTCGCTGAGCAGGGCCGTTCCCGCCAGCCCGGCCACCCCTGCCTCTGGATTGAGTTGGGCCAAAGCCGTTCCCCCCAACAGGGCGACGATCTCTTCCGGGGAGCGGCTGGGGCTGCTGGAAAGGGACAGAACTCCATTGCGGGGATCCGCCTCGGCAAGTTGGCTGGCCCGCCCGTTGACCGTGGCAAAAATATCGATGCTCTGCTGGGATCCCGGCAGGTTGCGGTTGGTGTCGAAGGGGGAAAGATCTTGGGGGAAGCGGTACACCTCGAAGGCTTGGGTCATCAAGCGCAGGTTTAAGAAGGGATCAAAGGGGTTGTCCAAGTCGAAGGTGGCGGTGTTGGGGCGGGAGCGATCCAAGCGAAAGTTGGCGATGGGCAGGCTGACCCGGCCTCGCTCCAGAGTGATGGTGCCTGCCGGGCGCGGATCTTGGGGGGTGCCGAAAAGGCGCAAGGTGCCGGAAGCATTGAATTCAAACAAGTTAGGCCGCTGCACCCGGATCCGGGATCCCAAGGCCAGCTCCAGCCCATTCAACCGCGGCTGCCAAAAGGGTAGGGCTGTCGCGAACGTCGGCGGTGCAGAGTCCTCAGCCGCCTCTGTTGCGGTGGGTGGCTCAGGGCGAGGGCTTACATCCACAATCCCCTCGGAAACCTCTAAACGACCTTCAATCAACGGTCGCAGGAGCAGCCCCCCCACCACCACTTCTCCTTCCAGGCGGCCCGTGTAGAGATTGGGCAAGTTCAGGCGGATCCCTTGGAGCTGCAGGCTCAGCGGCTGCAGAGCTTCTCCTTCTTGCAAAGCTCCGCGAGAGTTGATGGGCAAAACGCCTCTGGCCACCAGGGATCCCTCCCCCAACTGTCCGCGCAGCTCCTGGACTTGCAGTTGATTGAGGTTAAAAGCAATCTGGCCTGTCAGGTCGGTGATGGGTTCCGGTAGGGCTGCCAGCTTGAGGATCCCGGAGTTGACGCTCAAGTTCCCCTGTAGGCTGGGCTCTCGTAAGGTGCCGCGGATGGTCAGCTCCAGTTGGCTTTGGCCGCCTTCCCAGCGCACTTGGTCGGTGAGGAGATTGATCAAGCGCAGGCCGCCGTTCTCAGCCTGTAAGCTCAGGTCGATCTGATCCTCTTTGGCTTGAACTAAGGACTCCGTCCCGCTGTCGCGATCGGCGAAGGGCAAGGTGTAGGGCACCAAGCCGGCAATGCGGATTGGCTCGTCGCCGTTGGCGAGAAGAGTGCTCTTCAAGCGCAGTTGTCCTTGTTGGTAGTCGAATTGTCCCGCCACCTCCCGCAGGGGCACTTGGTTAATCTGGGCGTTGACCACCGTCAGGGATCCGGTGGCACGGGGATCCCGCAGGTTGCCGGCCAGCTCCACATCCAGGTTGAGATCCCCCTGCAGCTCCAGCTCCTCCGGCAAGAAGCGATCCAGCAAAGCCAGAGGAAATCCTTGAATTTGCAGGGATCCCGACTGCTCCTCCAGCCCCAGCCTGCCGGAGAACAGGGCTTGCCGCTCTCCACTGCGCAACAGCAGCGGCTCCAGCACCACTGCTCCCTCCGCACCGCTTGTGGGAACGACAAGGCTGCCGACCGCAGTGAGGGTTTCAATGCCAAACTCCTCGGCTTGCCAATTCCGGCCCTCCAGTTGAAAGCTGACACGGGGCTGGGCAAGGTTGCCGGCAATACTCAAGCTGCCCTGAAACTCCCCTCGCAGACTCGTGGGCGGCGGGAAAGTGCTCCGCACCGCTGACGCGAACAGCGGATCCATGCGGCTGGCCAGAGTCTCCAGGTGGGCGGCCAGGATCTGGGCATAGTACTCTAGCTGCTCCAGGAGAGGATGGTTGGGCAAACCAACCGGATCGGTCTCCAACACCGAGGCAGGGCCCAAGGGGGGCAATTGGAAACCCCGGGTGGTGAGGTCGCGCCACTGCCGCCACTTGAAGGCGGAGATGATATCTTCTAGCCGACCTTGATGGGTGCTGATCTCTAGGTCAATTTGGGGAGCGAGAGCCGCCAAGGTGGGATCCAAACCGGCTTGCAGAAGAGTTGCAGGCAGCTCTAAGGTGCCCCTAGCCGTATAGGTGCTCTCGAACAAATCCAGTTGGGCTTGAGCAATGGTCAGCCGGGGAGAGCCGGAGTCGCCCGCAGTCTGGTAGTCAAAATCCACCGAGAAGCCCTGCACTTTCATCCCTCCCCACTGCAGATCCGCTACCGCAGCCCGTCCTTGGGCAGCACCACTCGCCAGGTCAACTGCCACCTCCCCATCGAGGTTCCCCTGTAGGCTGGCCCACGGCCCGGCAGCTAAGCCCCCCAGCAAAGCCAGCGGCAGCCGATTCACCGTCACCTGGAGCTGTTCCTGCTGTCGTTGACCTACTGCCTCCGCCTCCCCTCGCCGGACTTGAAATTGCAAAGGCTGCAACTGGGGATCCAACTGCAACGCCAGCCTGTCCTGCTGTCCCTGGAGATCCACCTCTACCCCTCGAGCAGACCCCTGGAAGGATCCGGCCAAGTCTTCAAATTCAACTCCTGCTATGCTGAGGCCCTGGAGCCGAGCCTCTCCCTCCACCTCTAGGTTGTCCAGGGATCCCCGAATCTGCCCCGAACCTTGCAGCACCCCCTCCACCAAGGGTGGCAGGCCGGGCACTTCTGCCAAGGAAACCCCATCCACAGCCAAGGCCAAATCCAGGGATCCCACCTGCAGGGTTTGAGGATCCACCGGGATCCGCCCCCGTATGCCGGCCAGCCGAGTTGCGTCGGCCAAGATCTCACCTTCTTGGATCACTAGGCCCGCCCCATCCCAGGCCACCTGGCCCCTTGCCTCTCCCAGAGGCTGCGACAGGATCACCGAGCCCTGCGCCCGCAGCGCCCCCAAAAAGGCCAGCTCCGACACCTCAGCCGTGTTCACCTGCGCCGTGAGGGCTCCTGAGAGGGATCCCGTCCATTGGGGGTTGAAGAAAGCCAGCGGCACATTCTGGGGGCTCACCTGGGCTTGCACTTGCCCTCCTGCCCACCGCCCCGCCACCTGCGCCTGCCCTCCTTCTACAGCCAAGACTGCCTGAGGCACCTCCACCACCCAACCGTCAGCCTCTGGCAAGAGCTGGAGCTGCCCTCTTCCGGCGATCTCTCCCCCTTGGGTTGCCCAGGTGGCCTCTACCTGAGGTTGGGATCCCGTCAGCGTCACCTGCACTTGCGCGGAAACCGGCCCCACCCAAGGAAGAGCGCCCCGGCGCGGCAAGTCTCCCCCGTAGAAAGCCAGCACCTGCTCCGCATCCATCCCCGTCACCTGCAGTTGGAACTGGCCCGCCAAGCCAGCAGCCCATTGCAATTGGCCGGATCCCTGAATGCGACCCCCCGCCGCCCTTAGGTCGATTGCCTCAAAAGTCAAGGTTTGATCCGCAAAGTGGAAGCCAAAGGCATACTCCGACACCGGCAGGCGATCCACCCGCCCCGGCGAAAGCCCCCGCAACTGTCCCCGAATCTGTGGCCGATCCAAGGGGCCGGTGACCGTTACGGATCCCCCCACCACCCCCTCCACCGCCACCGGCAGGCCAGTCACGTCAAACGTCTCTTGGATCTGTTGAAGACTGGCCGGCACCAGTTCCGCCTGCAAACCAAACCCCTGCCCCTGGCTCCAGTCCACAGGGCCTTTCAGCTCTGTGAAGGAAAGCTGACCCAAACGACCGCTGACTCCCTGCAGCTCCAGCCCCTGCAAGGTAAAGCCAACGGAGCCGTTCACCTCTTCAAAGGGATGCGGCAGCATCTCCAGCCCCAGCCGAGCCTGTTGAACCTGGGCCTGCCCCGTCAACTCCAGCGGTTGATCCCGCCGCCAGAGCACCTGGAGAGCCAAGCCGGTTTCCCCCTGCACCTCGGCAAAAGGGTCTGCCGGCACGACGCTGGGCAAGAGATCCAAAGGCAGGCGGTCTGCAGAAAGCGACACCGAACCGGAAGCCTGGGCGAAATCCGCCACCCCCCTGAGCTGCAGCGGGTATCCCCTCCTCCCCTCCAGGCGCGTCAGCGGTGCAGAGTCCTTAGGGCGCAACCGGGCTGCCGCCTGGAAACTGGCCCGCCCCCCGAAAAGATCCTCCTCTCCTGGCGGGGCATTGTGGGGCAGCCACACCTGCACCTGGGCCTGCAACTGGTCAAACTGCCGCCGCTCCCCCACCAAAGGAATGGCCGTCAGGGATCCCTGGCGCAAACGGATGTTCAGCCCATGCAAGGGCAGGGATCCCTCCCCTTCCCCTTCCGGCAGTTGAAACTGAACATCCGCCCAGCCGCGATCCAGCGTTTCCATCAGCAGCAGTTGTGGCCGATTTAAGGTAACATTGAGCACCCGTTCCCCCGTCCGCAGCCAAGTCCAGAAATCGGGGCTGAGGTCGATGGAGCCGATGGTGGCCAAATGCTCAATGCGGCTTTCTCCCAAACTCACCTGCCAAGGGGACAGAAACCTCACCTCCCCCAACTCCACCCGCCGCCGCATCGCCTGAGATAGAACATCCTCCACCTGGGGCAGCACCTGAGTTTGAAGATAAGCCGCAGCCCCCCAAGCTGCCCCAAAAGCTGCAGCCGTTAAGCCCAAACCCAGCCCTGCCCCCACCCAAGCCAAAGCGCCGGGGGAAAGGTTGAATTGTCGCTGCTGCATCTCTGGATCTCGGTGATCTTCTCCCAACCGCCCACCCCTTAAAAACCTGTCAGGCTGCCAAAAGCCGTTCGTGCATTGCAGGTCGGCCCTGCCGGCAAAGTTGCCCCCATCCTACCCAAGGACTCCTGGCTTGCCACGAGGGAACAGAAAGAAGAAATCCCTGCTCCCAGGCGTAATTCCCCCAAAGACCCAGCGGAAAAATACCGTCTCGCGAAGAGAACGGGGATGCTAAGCTATCTCCACACCCGAGATTGAACCCACCTTGGGGCCTCTCTCAGGTGTTCCCTTCTGTCGAGATGGTTGAAAGGAGAAGAGCCATTCCGGAACCCCTATCTCTGACGGTCAGCTTGCGCGGCAGCCACGAAGCGCTGGAAAACTGCCAGGTCTTTCACCTGACCGGCCTTCTGGATGCCTTTTCCGAGCCGGTCTTTGTTAAGGTGGTCACCAAGTATTTAGAAGAGGGATCCCCTAACCTCATCTTGGATTTGACAGGGATCGACTTCATCGATAGCTCTGGCGTCGGCGCCCTGGTGCAATTGGCCAAGCTGGTGCAGAGCCGTGCGGGTGTCTTTCAGGTGGTGAGCAATCCCCGCATCACCCAAACGGTGAAGCTGGTGCGCCTGGAGAAGTTCCTGTCTTTGCGCAACTCCTTGCAGGAAGCCTTGGATCGCCTGAAGGAAGGAAGTACGGGCAGTACAGAGACCGTCTGATACACAGTATGGGTCTGGGAACCTTTTGGGGGATCAGTGCTGGAGCAGGGGATCCCGACTGGATAACGGTCAAAGCAGCCCGCATCCTCAGCACGGTCAACTGGGTGGCCTGTCCCCAAAATGCCGCCGGCCAGCCGGGCCTGGCCTATCAGATTGTGCGCCCTTGGCTGCGACCGGAACAAACCCTCTTGCCGCTTCGCCTGCCCTTTGTCACCCAGCCGGAAGTCCTGCAAGCTGCCTGGCGAGTGGCTGCCCAGCAACTAGCCCCACTCCTAGAAAGGGGAGAAGATGTCGCCTTCATCTGTGAGGGAGACGTGGGCCTCTACAGCACCTTCGCCTACGTGGCCCAAGCCCTGCGGCAGCGGATCCCCGCCTTGCCCATCCAGGCCATACCGGGGGTGTGCTCTCCCTTAGCCGCTGCTGCTGCCCTGGGATCCCCCTTGGTGCTCGGCTCCGAGAAATTGGCGATTTTACCGGCTCTGTTTGCCCTCTCGGAACTGGAGCAGGCTTGTGCCTGGGCTGAGGTAGTCGTCCTCATGAAAGTGGCCTCTGTCTACCCTCAGGTTTGGCAGTGGCTGGCCGAAAGAGGTTGGCTGCAACAAGCCAGCTTGGTGGTCTGGGCCGGCTGGCCCCAGCAAACCCTCTTCCCCACCCTGGAAGGACTGGCCGACTACCAGCCCCCCTACTTTTCCCTCTTGATCCTGCGCTCTCGGCCCCGGAATAAAGATTGTCTTAACCCAGAAAACGGGCTGCGGCTGGATTGAGTTTTCTAGGATAGGGAATGAGTTTTTTCCGGCGATTCAGCCCGAAGCAGGGGTTGGTCGGTATTTTTTTGCGTGTGTTTCCATTGAGCTTAAGTCCCGTACCGAGCCGGCTTGTTTCCCCAAAAAAGCAGGTATCTTGTGCCGGAAAGATGTCAAGGAAACCCAGTCCAGCATCCTTAGGATCCTTGCGTTGACCTACATCAAAAAGAGATGAAAAGACCAAGTTAAAGGAATGATCCGACCTGTTAAGAATAGTTGCCAACCTGGGTTGAGAGATCGGCTATAGGTTAGATTATGAATGTAGTGATTCAGGCGAGGAGGATAATATCTCATCCCCATCTCAAATGCGAGGCACCGCTTCTCGATTGAATCAAATCCAAAATTCAAGTCCAAAATTCTCTGTCGGTCAACGCTTTGATCCAAGCTTCCGATCCGTTGCTTCGGCAGACTCTCCTGAGAAGTGGTTGTCTCGCTCAGCAGAGCACCTGGTACCTACGACAGGTTTTCCTCAAAGCAGAACAAGGGAGTTAGGCAGATAGCAGTTGGGCTTGCTGCACAAGCCACTGGGAAAGTGAGAGAGCGCTCTAGGTGTTCCTCAAATAATCCTCAAATAAAAGTGGTTTTGCCAGATCAACAAGCTCAGCCGGCTATTTTGAGTCTCCATTCATGAGCGAGTCAGGGTGGGAAAATCGGTGATCGGGTTCAGGTGCTCTCAACCTGCAAGCTCTGCGAGTCGGAACCAGCGCTCAGTGGGACAAGGACTGCGGGCTTTAGCAATTCGAGGTTCTCTCAGTTCATAGTTTCACTCTCACTTTCAGGAGGTTGCTATGTTTACCTTTCTCTCAAAGATTGCTAGAGCAATTATCCGCATATTTGCTCCTGCCAAGTCCGATCTGGTGGAAGTGGGTTACCAGCCCATCACGGATGATATCTATCGCATCAACGGCTCAGCCTGCCGTTTTAGCGATCTGGAGATCTCATCGTAAACCTCAGAGTCAGATTCTGGTGTCGGAGCGGCCACTGGCGCTGGCCTAGAAATTGGAAACAAGTTAAGACAACTGAATAAGTCTTAGTTAAGTCTTGGATGCGGTTAGTCCGCGTCGGCAGGGGTGGTTTTCCTCCCTGTGGCCAAGTTCTACCGGTTCAGTGGTGGCTCCCCGTGGGGGTCACCACTTATTGTTTTGTTGTTTGCAAGTTGTTTGGGAAAATAAGGAGAATGCTTGCGGTTGCCCTATCTCAACCTGTGTTGCCTTCCCCCGTAGTTTACCCAGCTACATCGAATGATCTGGATCCCTTGGCCGAAGTTCTAGCCCAGGTTTTTCATCCCCCCTCAGGTCTGCAACGCTGGATCTACCCAATTCGCAAGCTGGGCATTCGCGAAGAGTTGCGCCTCAGGCTGGCCACAAGGGATCCCTACTACTGCTGTCTGGCAGCTGCGGTGGGATCCGAAGTGGTGGGCACTGCCGAGATCTCTTTGCGGGTCACAGCCCACGGGAAGTATCCCTACCTCTCCAACTTGGCGGTGCTGCCCGGCTGGCGGCGGCGAGGAATTGCCCGTCTGCTTTTGCTCAGTGCCGAAGAAGTGGTGCAAGGGTGGGGCTACCGCCGTTTGCACCTGCACGTGTTGGAAGACAATCTCCCCGCGCGGCAACTGTACGCTCAACTGCGCTATACCCCCATCGAACGCACCTCTCAACTCTGGCGATGGTTGGGGATCCCTCCGCAGCTTTTGCTCTGCAAGTGGTTACCTTGAATTGGCAAAGGAATTGGCAAAGCGGCAACAGTGAGCTGGCAGAGTGGAGATGCTTCCCACCCCGCTGGCTTGCTTCTGCGCAGTGAGGCGAGTTCCTGGACTCATATAAAGTTATGTAAACTAGAGATGGGTTCTAGAGAGGTCTCGGAGGGGCAGTGAGGGAATTGGGCAGGGTTTTCATGGGATTGGTTGTGGGCCTGCTTGTGGGCTTTGGGATGGCTCAGCCTGCCTGGGCCCAGTGGGGGACTACCCCTCTCCCGCCGATAGGTTCTCCTGCGCCGGAGTTCGCATTGCCAGATCAATCCGGGCAAATACGGCGGCTGGCGGATTTTCGGGGGGAGTGGGTGGTGTTGTATTTTTACCCCCGCGACTTCACTTCCGGCTGTACGATTGAGGCCCGCCGCTTTCAGCAAGATTTGCCCAAGTTCCGGGCCATGGGGGCACAGGTTGTGGGCGTGAGCGCTGACTCGGTGGACTCTCACAGGCGCTTTTGCTCGGCAGAGGGGCTACAGTTTCCTTTGCTGTCGGATCCCGACGGCACGGTCAGTCGAGCCTACGGATCCTGGATGGGCGATGTTGCCCTGCGCAATACGTTCTTGATCGACCCCGAGGGGATTTTGCGAGAAATCGACCCAATCGTGAACCCCAGCCGCCACAGCGCTGAGGTTCTGGCCCAGTTGCAACGGCTTGTCGGTAGCTAGCCCTCTAGCTTTCCGGGCCAAAAGTCTGCTCGAACTCGTAGAGCAACTCGTCGATCTCCTCCAGCGCTTGGTTGACATCCACGCGCAAGCTGCCCAAGTCTGGCTTTTCCAACAGCTTGGCTACCGCTGGCCGGCGTTCGCGGATTAGCTTGATGCGCTCTTTCAAGGCGGCAATTTCGGCGGCGTCCATAGCTTCAGAGACCTAATTGACTCTCCTAGCTTATCGCTTCCGCTGGGGGAGTGTCGCCTGCTGGGATCCCTTTCTGAACCACCGAGAGCCAATCATAATAGAGCTGCGCAACCTGGCACTCAACCCCGCTTCAGAGGTGCTGACATGCTCCCCTACACCCAGATTGTCGCCCACCGTGGGGAGCACACCCACGCCGAGGAAAACACGTTGGCCGCTTTTGCTGCCGCTATTGAGGTGGGGGCCGAGCAAATTGAGCTGGATGTGCGCTGTAGCCGAGATGGGATCCCACTGGTTGTTCACGATGCCGATTTGGATGGACAGCCTTTGGCCGCATTAACTTGGGCCGAGATTCGGGCCCGCAAACCCACGATTCCCACTCTTGAAGAGACCCTGTCACATATCAAGGGCAAGATCACCCTCGATATCGAACTCAAAGAAGCAGGCTATGAGGAACAAGTCCTTGCCCTCGTTAGCGATATTTTGACCCCCGAAGAATTTGTGATCACCTCTTTTTTGCCTCAGGTGGTGCAGCGGGTTAAAACGCTTTTGTCCCCGCAACCCAAGGTTGGCCTGTTGATCGAGGCAAAGGCTGAGGAGCAAGCCAAGGGATCTTTACTTACCCGTTGCCGGGAGTTGGGAGCGGATTTTCTGGCCCCCCACTACAGTTGGGTGAACTTGCAGTTCTTGGCTGAAGCTGAACAGGCCGGGATCCCTCTGTACGTTTGGACGGTGAACGATCCTGAAGTGATGAAGTTGTGCTTGCAGCCATTTGCCGGCTCAGTAGGACAAAATCCCGTTGTTCAAGGGTTGATTACCGACCGTCCCCAATTGGCTTTGCAAATTCGCGCCCACCTTTTGGCAGGAGTAGAGGGGGCAAAACCCTAGACCATGGGCACAAACTGCACCGGAAAAGCCCCTTTTTGAACCCATCCTTGGGCTGTTTTGCAGAGGATCAGCAAGGACTGGGATCCCTGGGCACCGGAGTCCGAAGGGCTTTCTCCCACCGGCACCACCAAGGTGCCCCCCACCGCCAGTTGATCCAGCAGCACCATGGGCACAGTTGGGGGCGCTGCCGTCACCAGAATGGCATCGTAGGGAGCATGCTCTGGCCAACCTTGGTAGCCATCCCCCTGACGCACTTCCACGTTGCCATAGCCCAGGGCAGCGAGGGTTTGTTGAGCTTGAGCAGCCAATGGGGACAGACGCTCCAGGCTATACACTTGCCGGGCCAGCTCTGCCAAAACAGCCGCCTGATAGCCGGAGCCGGTGCCGATTTCCAACACCACCGATTCAGGCGTGAGGCGAGCAGCTTCTGTCATAAAAGCAACAATATAGGGCTGAGAAATGGTCTGGCCATAGCCGATGGGCAGAGGGCAATCCCTGTAGGCCCGATCCCGCAGATCAGAGGGGACAAAAAGGTGACGCGGCACTTTTCCCATGGCTTCCAGTACCCGTGGATCTCGGATCCCTCGTTTGATGAGCTGTTTCTTGACCATCTGCTCCCGTTGGGAAGCAAAAGGATCGGAAGCGTCTGGGGGCTGAGGTTCAACTTCTGGGATCCCAGCTGGAGAGCGAGAAGAATGTCTCCACCGGAAGGATGAGAATGGGTTGATCACCGATACACAACCTCCAGAAACGATGAGCTGCTCAGATCTGGACTCTGCTCAAGCTGTGGATAACACCGCAGCTGTTTGCTTTATGGGCTTATGGATCCCCGCCTGCCTCTTCCCTTTGTCGGCGAGGCAGAAAACAATTGCTACATACTGCGAGGATGGCTTAACCCTGTCTCTTTCATTGAAATTGAAAGAGAGCTAAGGGTGAGGGAAAAGATGCCTGTGGAGCCCTACCCCAATCCTGGCTCACTTTTGGCAAAACTTCACCACTTGATGAAGAGATTGTTGCCGAATGGGAAGATGGAAAAAGCGAAACAAAACCCCCAAGAGCCTTTGTTCTGATCCTGCGTGGCCTTCTGGAACTTCAGATGAAGCTCACAGCCGGGATCCCCATGGGAGATATGGGATCCGGTTTGATCAAAATTGTAAAGTTTTGTGCGCAATCTGCCGGGGCGAGCAATCACCACCCTGGTTCTGCCAGCGCAAGATTTTATAGTGTTGATCCCTACCTTTTCCCCGCAAGGGGAAGATGGTGAATGGGGTGACAGGCTGGGAACTGTCCTAGCGACACCTGGGGAGAGAGGCTGGGTTTAATAGACTGTAAACGTAATTTACGGTACAGATCTATGACAACTGCTGCCGCTTCTGCTACTCCCACTGCCCCTGAGACGACGCTGCTGAACGTCTGGCAAGTGCTGGCGGAAGAGTTTGCCGGTCAGGTTGCCCTACGGGATCCCCACGCGCAGCCAGTTTTCGAGATGTCTTATGGAGAGCTGTTTCGCCGCATTCAAACCCTGGCGGCTGGCCTGCAGGCTTTGGGCATTTGCCCGGGGGATCGGGTGGCCATTTTTGCCGATAACTCCCCCCGCTGGCTGATGGCCGATCTGGCCACGATGTTCACGGGAGCTGTGAATGTGCCCCGCAGCGCTGTGGCGGATCCCAGTGAGCTGGGCTACATCTTGCGCCACTCCGGTAGCACGGCCCTGATTGCTCAGGATCTGAAGACCCTGAGGCGGATCCGGCCGGATGTGCAGGAGCTGGGCCTGGAACGGCTGCTGTTGCTTTCCGATGAGCAGGAAGCAGGGGTGCTGAACTTTTCCCAATGGCTGCAAAAGGGTCGGGAACACACCTACCAACCCCCAAAGCTGGAGCGATCCCAACTGGCCACCATCATCTACACCTCCGGCACTTCCGGTCGGCCCAAGGGGGTGATGCTCAGCCACGGCAATCTGATGCACCAGGTGGAAAACTTGGGCGTGGTTGTACAGCCACAGCCGGGGAATAAGGTGTTGACCCTTCTGCCCACTTGGCACTCCTATGAGCGGGCTTGCGAGTATTTTCTCCTCAGCCGTGCCTGCATGCTGGTCTATACCAGCCCTCGCTTTATCAAACAAGATTTCCAACAGGAGCACCCCCATTTTCTGGTGGCAGTGCCGCGGATTTGGGAAACCGTTTATGAAGGGATCCAACGGCAATTCAAAGAGAAAAGCCCCCTGATGCAGCGGCTGATCCGCGCTCTGATGGCCGTGAGTGAGAGCCATGTGCTCTCTGGACGGATAGCTCGCAACCAGTCGATTTTGCATTACGGAGTCAGCCCCTGGGTGCGCCTGCAGGCTCGCCTGCAACATTGGCTGCTCTGGCCCCTGCACCGATTGGCCGATGTGCTGATCTACCGCAAGGTACGACGGGCGTTGGGCCCCAATTTTCAACATGCCATCAGCGGCGGTGGATCCCTGCCTGCCTACTTGGATCTGTTCTACGAGGTGGTGGGCATTTCCATCTTGAATGGCTACGGCCTCACCGAAACTTCGCCGGTGTTGTGCGCGCGGCGTCCAGACAACAATGTGCGCGGTACGGCTGGCCCCCCTCTGCCGGGGACGGAGTTTCGCATTGTGGATCCTGAAACTCGACAGCCCCTGCCCTCCGGCCAAAAGGGGTTGATCCTGGCCCGTGGCCCGCAGGTGATGATGGGCTACTACAACAACCCGGAAGCCACTGCCAAGGTGCTCAGCTCCGACGGCTGGTTTGAAACCGGGGATCTGGGCTGGCTCACCCCCGACGGGCAACTGGTGATCACCGGCAGAGCCAAGGATGTCATTGTCCTACTCAATGGGGAGAACATCGAGCCCCAGCCGCTGGAAGATGCTTGTCTGCAGTCTCCTTACATCAGTCAGATCGTGATCGTCGGGCAAGACCAAAAAAAATTGGCTGCCCTCATCTACCCCAACCTCGATGCCCTCAAAGCCTGGGCTGCCGAGCAAGGGATCCCGGCTGAGGATGCCGAGCTGCTGGCCCAGCCCCAGACCCGCACCTTGATTTTGCAGGAGGTGCGCCGCCGCATCCAAGAACGCCCTGGCTACCGGCCCGACGAGCAGGTCAGCGACTTTCGCTTCTTGCCGGAGCCGCTGAGCGTGGAAAACGGCCTTATGACCCAGACCCTGAAGATCAAGCGCAACCCGGTGGCTGAGCGCTATGCCCACCTCATCCAGGAGATGTATCCGGCTTGAGGTGCAGGCCCACCTAAGTTTGGGATCCCCGTTGTTGCTCCAAGTAGCGCCGGAATTGCTCCGGTGGAATGGCCCCTCGGTAGGCTCCACAGTAGTAGAGGGTAAGCACTGCCTTGTAGGCCCAATCGCTTGGCACCACATCCGGGAAAGGGCTGGGCAAAGTATCTGCTTGGTTGTTGGCGCAGGCTTGCAAAATTTGCTCTGTGGTTAGCTGTTCTGCCAGGTCTGGAGGGAGTTCCCGCAGGTTGGCTTGGGCCAGAGCGGCGGTGGGCAGGCTCAAACTGGAGAGGGCTGCGCCCACAAGAGCTAAGGTGAAGAGGTGTTGCACTTTCATAGCACTCCGTGCTGTGCAGAGCACAGACAACTCGAAGAGGGTTAACGAGGGATCGATTGAGAGGGAATCCGTCCGGGGAGTCCCTTCTTCAGGGTAGTACGGACGAAAGGAGCGTCTGGATCTGGATAGAACGCCTCAGCCGCTTTGTTCCCGGATTAAGATGCAGGAAACGGGGGCACCTCCAAAACCCCAAAACAAGCCAAAAGGCAAGATTGAGTCTGTACAGCAGGCTTTTGTGCTGAGAGCTAGAGGCCGATGAACGTATCCAAAGGGCCAAGTTTTGACGGCGTGGATCCCCCGGATCCCAAGCTGATCGATGCCTGCGTGCATTGCGGGTTTTGCCTGACCACCTGCCCCAGCTACCGTGTAATCGGCAAAGAGACGGACTCGCCGCGGGGGCGCATCTATCAGATGGATGCCCTCAACCAAGGTCAAATCTCCCTCTCGGCGGCTACGGTTTCCCACTTCGACAGTTGTTTGGGCTGTTTGGCCTGTGTTACGGCCTGTCCATCGGGGGTGCAATATGACCGCTTAATTGCCGCCACCCGCCCGCAAATCGAACGCAACTACCCACGTAGCCTTTGGGATCGGCTTTACCGCCAGTTCATCTTCTCGGTGTTTCCTTACCCGACACGGCTGCGACCGCTGCTGTGGCCTCTCTGGCTGTACCAAAAAATGGGGATCGGCACCTGGATCCGAAAAGGGCTGGAAAAGGTCTCCCCGCGTTTGGCGGCCATGGAATCCCTGATGCCCCCCCTGGAGGTGGAGCAACTGCTGCCCAAGCGTTACCCTGAGCGGATCCCGGCGGTGGGAGAACGCCGTTTCCGGGTGGGGCTCATTTTGGGCTGTGTGCAGCGCCTGTTTGCCCCACAGGTAAATGAGGCCAGCATTCGCGTCTTGACCCACAACGGCTGTGAGGTGGTGATCCCGCCTGTCCAGGGCTGTTGTGCGGCCTTGCCCCACCATCAAGGGCAACTGCAGCAGGCGGAAACCCTGGCCCGCCAGATGATCGATGCCTTTGCCGATTACGAGTTGGATGCCATTCTGATCAACGCTTCTGGCTGCGGGCATACCCTGAAGGAGTATGGCCACCTGTTGGCCAGGGATCCCGACTACAAAGAGAAGGCAGCCCGATTTGCCGCCCAGGTCAAGGACATTCAGGAGTTTCTCGCTCAGGTGGGGTTAACGGCTCCCCTACACCCGCTGCAGCCGGAACCCCTGGTGCTGGTCTACCAGGATGCCTGTCACATGCTGCATGGGCAGCGGCTCAGCCAGGAACCTCGACACCTGTTGCGGCAAATCCCGGGGCTGGAGCTGCGGGATCCCGTCGATGCGGCCCTCTGCTGTGGTAGCTCCGGCGTCTACAACCTGTTGCAACCCCAGGTGGCGGATGAGCTGGGATCCCAGAAGGTAAAGAACTTGCTTAACACCGGTGCTCAGGGGATTGTCTCTGCCAATATCGGCTGCCGCCTACAAATCCAGAAACATCTGCGCCTACAGGGCAAAGCCGGGATCCCCATCTATCACCCGATGGAATTGTTGGATCGCTCCCTTACCGCTGCGCGACGCTTTCGCGAACAAGCTACAGGGGCTGCCTCTAGTCCCCGATCTGCTGAACAATTGGTTACTTTGCGGAACCGAAATAGCCATTAAACTAAGCATGTTGGCCGCGGCTATCTGAATGCTGCTTGGATTCCGCACCCGCTTAGAGCTGAATAACCGGCAGAAGACCCTAGCCGCTCAGCACGCTGGGGTAGCCCGTCACGCCTACAACTGGGGCCTGGCCATCTGTCGGCAAGCCCTGGAGAACCGGCAGAAACTCCCCACCGCCATTGACCTGCACAAGCGCCTGGTAGCCGAGGTTAAGAAGGAAAACCCCTGGTACTACCAGGTCTCCAAATGCGCTCCTCAGCAGGCATTACGCAACTTGGAGCAAGCCTTTAAGCGCTGGCGGGGTGGGTTGGGGAAGTTCCCCCGCTTCAAACGCAAGGGAGTGCGAGACAGCTTTTACCTAGAAGGCAGCATCCGCATTTCTGGCGACCGCATCAAGGTGCCTATCTTCGGTTGGCTGCGCTGTGCAGAGTTACTTCCGGCGACCACACCCAAGAACGTGGTCATTAGTCTTCGCGCCGGACATTGGTATATCTCCTTCAAATATGAAGCTCCAGCGCCTCAGGTGGAGAAGACCGGGGAAGTTGTGGGAGTGGACTTAGGTATCCATCACCTGGCCACCTGTTCCGACGGGGAAGTATTCGAGAATCCAAAGCCCTACCGCAAGGCGAGGAAGCGTCTGGCCAGACTGCAACGGCGGCTGAGTCGCAAGCAGAAGGGATCCGCTAACCGTAAGAAGGCGGTGGTGCAGTTAGGCAAGGCCCATAAGCGGGTGGCAGACATTCGGCAAGACAATCTGCACAAGCTAACGACTTACCTGGCCAAGAAGTATCGGGTGGTGGTGATTGAGGGCTTGCAGGTGAAGAACCTGCTCAAGAACCGCAAGCTGGCAGGAGCGCTGTCAGACTGTGGGTTCTACGAGTTTCGGCGACAGCTAGAGTATAAGGCCCGGCTCTACGGCTGTCAGGTGGTGGTGGCGGATAGGTTTTATCCGTCCAGCCAACTGTGTTCAGGGTGTGGGCACCGACAGAAGATGCCACTGCAGGAAAGGGTGTTTTGCTGCCCGTGTTGTGGTCTGGAGCTAGACCGCGACTTGAATGCAGCCCTAAACCTGTTGCGGTGGTACAGAACTACCCCAAGCTCTGGGGGAAGTGACGCCTGTGGAGACTCCTCTGGCGGGGTGGTGGGGGTGAACTCTGCCGCTAGTCATGGGTCGCTGAAGCAGGAAGAAAGCAGCGATGCTGGGCAAAGTTCTGTTTTGTTCAGCGTTGCATAAGTCTTTCGGAGCGGACTTCTTCGGGTCAGGCAGAGGTAGCCGAGGCAACCGGTTGAGTGGATCCTGGATTTCCGGTCGCGCTGGCGTAACCTGGCGCAACATAGCCTCCCACCCCACTTCTCTCCCCCATCGCCGATGGGCTATTCCATCAACAGGCCCAAGTCCAGGTGAGGCTGCCACAGATCCGCCAGGCGCTCCAGCAATTGCTCCCGCTGCTGAGCATAGTGGCCCTCCAGATCCGGCAAGGGATCCCAGCCTTTTTGTCGGCGCAGCCAGTTCAGCCATTGTCGCCGCCACAGGTGGTTGTCAAACAGGCCATGCAGATAGCTGCCCCAAATCCGACCCGTGGGATCCCGCCAGCCCAGGTTCTCTTGCTCGAACAGCGGCAGGCAGCCAGAGGGATCCGCCTGGGTGGATCCCTGATGAATTTCGTACCCCTGGATGGGGGCCAGGGCAGGCCATCGGCTTTGGGTCTGTACCTGCTGGGTGACCTTGGTGGGCTGTAAAACGGTGGTCAAAGGGAGAAAGCCCAACCCCGAGTAGGTGCCGGCGATCCCCTCCCAGCCTTCGGGATCGGCGATGGTTTCTCCCAACATTTGCAGTCCGCCGCAAATGCCGACGATATGGCCGGAGTATTGGCGCAGTTGCTCGGCCAAGCCGGTCTTTTGCAACGCGAACAGATCGTTGAGGGTGGTTTTGCTGCCGGGCAGGATGACCACATCCGGGGATCCCAAACTTTGGCCGGGGTGAACCCAGCGCAGATGGACGGTGGGCTCCGCCAACAAGGGGTCAAAATCCGAGAAATTGGCCACCTGGGGCAAACGCACCACAGCAATCTCCAGGCGCCCTTCCCTCAGGGCTTGGCCACCGGCCCGGTCGCGGCGATCTTCCCAAAGCAGGGGGTTGGCTGCAATTCCCATCGAATCCTCTTGGGGCAGAACCCAGTCCACCCAAGGCAAGACCCCGACAACTGGGATCCCGGTGTAGTTTTCCAGCCAATCCAGGCCAGGCTGCAACAGTTCCCGCGAGCCCCGAAACTTGTTGATGACAATGCCCCGGATCAGGGCCCGTTCTTCGGGTTCCAGCAGTTGGAGTGTGCCCACCACATGGGCCAGCGCCCCACCTCGGTCGATGTCCGCCACCAGCCAAGTGGGGGATCCCAAATGCAAGGCAACCCGCATATTTGCCAAGTCCCGATGTTTGAGGTTCACCTCTGCCGGACTGCCTGCCCCCTCGCAAAGGATCCAGTCGTACTGCTTTTGCAGGCGAGCAAGGGCTTCTTTAACCGCTTGCCAGGCCGGCGCAAACCAGCGCTCGTAATACTCTCCGGCGCGGTAGGTGCCCACCGCCACTCCGTTCAAGACGATCTGGGAAGTCAGGTTGCCCTGGGGCTTCAGAAGAATCGGGTTCATTTCCACCGCAGGGGGAATCCCGGCAGCCCAAGCTTGCAGAGCCTGCGCGTAGGCGATCTCTTTGCCCTCTGGGGTGACATAGGCGTTGAGGGACATATTCTGAGCTTTGAAGGGGGCGACCCTTTTTCCCGCTTTCTTGAGAATGCGACAGAGGGCTGTCACCAAAAGGGTTTTGCCCACATGGGAAGAAGTTCCCACCACCATCAAGGATCGACCTGAACAGCTCACCCCGGATCCCTCACCCTTGGTTTCTGGTTGTTGCCATTCTCCCCGCGGCCAGCCTCGCCAAGCCAGGGCCTCCGTTGGCAAAGGCGACTCTGCAATCCCCTAGTTAACCGCCCTGCTGATGCCCAGAGCCGCACCCTCCGGTCTGCACGGGATCCCAGGGGCTTGCGCTTTGTGCTTTCGACAGGATTTTGAGCTGGGGCAGATGGATTCGAACCACCGAATGGCGGGACCAAAACCCGCTGCCTTACCGCTTGGCGATGCCCCAATTCACATTGCTTAACCAGCTTAATTAATCTAGCGATGCAGCTTCGGGTCTGTCAACAGTTGCAGTGAGCTCCTATGCGTGGGGAAGCTGAAGCTCTTCGCCAAGGTCAGGGCCAATGTCAAGAGGAGTCACGGGGAGAGTGCGGGCTACCTCAAAGAAATAGGCGCGGATCTCTGGCCCGAAATAGATGACATCTCCGCTCCTCAGGTAGTGAGTAGCCACCCGCGTGCCGTTGACAAACACCCCATTGGTACTGGACTGGCCCTTGCGGTTGCCGTCGATCAGGCAATAGGTAAACCCTGTCCGGTTGGACTTGGTGGGCACCCGCACCAGGTAAGCGTGGCGACGCGAGACAAACCGATTGACGATCTGGATGGCGTTGGAGGGATCCCGTCCAAGCGTATAGATACTCTCCCGCAGGATGTAGCTGCAGGGCCGGACAGGATGGCAGATGGACAGGGTGAACTCCGGATGGGACACCGGCCGTTCAGGGACTTGATCGAACAAATCCGCCGGCAGATCAAAGCCCTGGCTGGGAAGAGGACTTTTCCCGCCAACCTCTGTGATGGAGGTGAAAAAATCGTCGTAGCTATGTGGCAAAGGTCTTCCCCCCTCAACGCTCAACGCCATTTACAGCAGCTTGGCTTTCCAAATTCAAAGTCTTATCTATAGTTCCCCAAAATCCTACTGCTTTCAAAGGAACTCTGGTCTTGGCGGGCTGCCGGAAAACCCACAAGCCCCAGTGTACTGTACTATACACCATAGGCAGCCTTGGAGATACCCCCTTTCCCCGGAAACTGGGCTTGGGCTCAGGTTGGGCCCATTTTGGTTTTCAGGAATCCCTTGGGAGCCTCAGCCTTCGCGGGCTATCCTGAGTAACAGATTCTTGAGGTAGGGGTGTGACAGAGGCCCTGCTGCGTCGGTTGGATGTGGCCACAGAAGCTGCCCTGGAGGCAGGGGCTTTGCTGCGCAGTTATGTGGGGGGCACCCTTGCCATTGAGGAGAAACGTCCGGGCGACTTGGTGACGGCGGCGGATCGCGCTTCCGAGGATCTCATCTTGAAAATCTTGAGGCGGCACTTCCCCGAAGATGTCATCTTGACCGAGGAATCAGGCCAGCAGGGATCCCCGGAGGGTGCCTACGCTTGGATGATCGATCCCCTAGATGGCACCACCAACTTTGCCCATGGCTACCCTTTTGCCGCCGTCTCCATCGGTTTGCTGCAGGGGCGGGAGCCGGTTTTGGGGGTTGTTTGTGACGTTTTTCGCGGGGATCTGTTTCGCGCCGTCCAAGGAATGGGGGCCACCCGCAACCGTCAACCCATTCGAGTCTCCACAACGGCTGAATTGTCTCGGAGCCTGCTGGTTACCGGCTTTGCCTACGATCGTCGCGAAACCCCCGACAACAACTACGCCGAGTTTTGCCACTTTACCCATCTCACCCAAGGAGTGCGGCGCGGCGGATCTGCAGCTCTGGATTTGGCCTATGTGGCCACCGGCCAGTTGGATGGCTATTGGGAGCGGGGCCTCTCCCCTTGGGACATTGCCGCAGGGATCGTTCTGGTGCGGGAGGCAGGCGGCAAGGTGACCGCTTATGATGGCAGCCCGGTGGACGTTTACAGTGGCCGACTGTTGGCCAGCAATGGCTGGTTACACGCTGCTCTGCAAGAAGAACTGGCCCAGGTGCGGCCTTTGCCGGTCTCCTTTCCCATGCGGCGGGATCCCCACCCAACCTAGAAAAACCGGGAAAGCTTGCCGGTTGAACGAGTTGAATTCGAGACAGAAGTAGTTGAAGAATAATCAAGAAGACTACAAAACATCCGTGTCGGGCAGGGTAGGTAGAAGATTGGTTAGCAAGCTCCACAGAAAACAGCGACATTGCTGCCGGGCGGCACAGTTCGGCCTGGCTCTCCTCTTGGGAGCGATGGCCCTTGGGGTTGCCACTGCTGGCCCCGGTTACCCTCAGCCGGCACAAGGGAAAGTCGCCCCCACCGAGCAGGCACAGCCCCTCGATTCCCGTTGGGCCGAGATCCAGGCCCGGGGGCGCATTCGGGTTGGCTTGGATCCCAGTCTGGGGCCGGCCTATCTCTATACCGACTTGGAGCGACAAACCTACGCCGGCTTCGAGTGGGATATCCTGGAGGCGCTTGCCCAAACCCTTCAGGTGCAGGTGGATCCCATCTATGTGGCCTGGAGCGAACAGTTGGCAGCTTTGCAAGCGGATGAGGTGGACTTGATCTGGGGGGCGCGGGAAGCTTTGGGCTTGGATCCGGAGCAGTTTCTGGCCACCCGGCCCTACTATCTCAGCCCGCAGCGCTTGGTGGTACGGGATCCCTTCCCCACCTCTGGGCCAGAGGAACCGGCCATTGAAGCACTGTCGCAATTATTTGGCCGCAAAGTGGGCATTGTAGTTAACAGTACGGGGGCAGCCCTGCTGGAGGCGTACAACGAGAGGAGAGGCAACGCCATTCGTCTCTTTGCCACCAGTAACCCTGAGCGCTTGTTTGCTCAGCTACAGGCTGGCCAGTTGGATGCTGTGCTGGTCGATCAGCCCGTTGCCGCCCTGAACCTGCGCCAAGCCGGATCCCGACTGCGCCTGGTGGGACCGCCCTTGTTCCCCATGCCTCTGGTGGGAGTGGTATCCTCTCAGCATCCTTCCCTCAAGGAAGCTGTGGATGCGGCGATCGTGATCCTGACCGAAAACGGAACCTTGCAGCAAATCTTGGAGAAGTGGCAACTATGGGATCCAACTCTGATGTCCCCCGCCTCAACCGAGGGCTAGCCCGCTACGAGACCGACCATTTCGCCATCTTGGGCGTCCCTCTCACCACCGACTCCAAGGGGATCCGGCGCGGCTACCTGCAGGCGGCCAAGGCCCTCCACCCGGATCGGTTTGTGGGGGATCCCGAAGGTGCAGAGCGCGCCAACATCCTCTTTGCCAAGCTGGTCAACCCGGCCAACGAAGTGCTGACCAAAGAGCGGGAGCGAGGGGAATACGAAACGGTGCTCAAAATGCGGATCAAACGCCTTTTGGAGACACCGCCCCCCGACCTTTGGCCCTCTGGGGAAGCTGTCAAAGGCTTGGCCGAGCGCCCCGATTGGCAGGAAGAGTATGTCAGACGGGTGGAGAAGCTGGCCAAAGAGCAATACAGCTCCATGGAAACCCTGCTGGAGAAAACCGAGCAATTGAGCGAGCTGAACCTGGCCTATTTGTTGCTCAAGGCCGGCTACCAGGGGAGCCTAGCCCCTGCCTCTAGAACCACTACCGCGACCGGGATCCCAACCCCTTCCCCCAGCCGTACCACTGTGGGTGGGATCCCAGCCTCCCCCGTCGTTGCTCCGCCCAGCCGTCCCCCTGTTCAGCCCGTTCCCACCCCACCTCCGGCTCCCAAGCTCAGCCCTGCGGAAACCCGCTTTATCCAAGCCTTGGACATGATCGAGCGCAAGCAATACCGGGATGCGGTGCAGTATCTGAACTTTGCCATCAGCGCTGAGCCCAACGTGGCCCGCTACTACCTGCACCGGGGCATTGCCCACCTGAAGCAGGGGAATGCTGGCATGGCCAAAGCAGACTTTATGCAAGCCAGTCGCCTAGAACCTGCAAACGCCGAGTTGATGGCAGAAGTGCGCCGTTGGATGCAGCAAGTCACCACCCAACAGCCCGTTCCCGTCCCCAAGGACTCCGTCCCGCCAACGCGAGTGGCCAGCCGTCAAACGTCACAGGCTCAGAAAGTGGTGCCGCCTCCCCGCAAAGAAGACAACGGCGGGTTCTTTAGCCGCCTCTTCGGCAGGAAAAAGTAGGCAGACAGAGCCCCCCTTAACGCGCTCCTCCCAGCACCAGCAGCGTCACCAGGGATCCCGTATTCCAGAGGCTGTGCAGTAGGATGGGAGCCAGCAGGTTGCGGCTGTGGCTGTACACCACCCCCAGCACCACCCCCAGCATGGTCAAAGGCAGCAGATCAGAGAGGTTGAGGTGGGCAAGGGCAAAGGTGAAGGCGCTAAGCCCAATGGCGGCCCCCATAGGCAGGTAGCGGCTTAGAGTAGGCAGCCAAAAGCCCCGGAACAGCACCTCCTCAAAAACAGGGGCACAGACAGACACCACGGCCAAAAACACCAACCGCGCCCCCCAACCATGGCTATCCAGCAGCAGGGGCAAAATGGGATTCCCACCCCCCGCCTGCGGTAGCAGCAATTGCGAGAGTGCCGCTGCCAGCACCACCAAAGGCAAGGCCACCCAGTAGCCACACAAGCCCCACAGCAGCCAAGGGTCCCACAACCGCACCTGCAGCACCCTCTGCCAGCCGGGGTAGGTGTGCAAGAGACGGTACAATAACCCTGCCCCCAGCACAGCGCCGGAGTTGTAGGTGAGAAACAGGGCCACCGCCTGCTGCCAAGGGCTGAGCTGCCGTGCCCCCAGGCCGAGGATGATGATGTAAAGTCGAGGCACCAAAGCGTTGAGGGCGATAAACCCCAAAAACCAGCCGGTCAACACCGCTTGCGCCCCGATCCCCGGCCAAGGCACTTCCCAAGCAGGGCCCAGGAGCGGACGTTTGCGCCAAAGGCTCCAGCCCAGCCAGCCCAACAAGAGCATCAACCCCAGCAGCGCCCCCAGCACGGGAATCCCACCCACCACCGCCAGTCGAAACAGAGCCGCCAAGGCCAATTTTTCCTGCTGTTGGTTGAGGGCATTCAGGCTATCGCTGCGCTGCTGCAGTCGGTAAAGCTGTTGCAGGGCCACCGCCTCAAACCAGCCATCCAGATGATTGCGGATCTGCACTTCCGCTTCTGGCAAGATGCGCCGCGGTGTTCCCCACAGCCCTTGCAAAACCCGCGCTGCCCCCTTTTGGCTCGATTCCAGCTCCACGGGACGTTCCAGGTCGATGATCTGCTGCCATTGCTGCTGAGCGGCCTCCAGATCTTCTTGGTAGGCATAGAGCAAGCCCAGGCGCAGCCAAAGCGCATCCAGCTCCGTCTGCAAATCTTGCATTGAGGCCAGAAGGGCAGGATCCACCTCTGGAGATTGGGCAGGTTCTGGGCTGGCCGCCTCAGATTCGCCAGCAGGAGTTAAACGGGCCAGCCGCTTCAAGCGTTTCAGGCGTTCGGCGTAGTTATCGGCAGTCTGCTGATAGCGATTTTGGGCCACCTTGAACACATCCTGACCCAAAAGCGCCCGTGCCAGATCCTGATAGCGGGGATCATCGAGGGTGCGGGAAGCCTGCAGGGCGAGATCGGTTTGCAACAAATCCAACTGCGTTTGGGGCGGCGGCTGAAACCAACTGCTGGAAAGAGAAAGCCCGACAATCACAATGGCCAATAGGCTCAGCAGGTTGAGGATCCCACGGCGAACAGAAAACCAAGCAGAGGAGGGGTCGGCAGAGGCCGTGGTTTCAGAGTGAGACATTGCGGCGACGGATCCAACTCAAGCGGGTTATATCCTATCTTCTGTATTGTCTTGGCGGAATGGAGTTGTTATTACTGCATTACGGATTTGTCCTGTTGTCACCGTCGCTCCAGCCAATAGCGATAGATGGGCAGGCCCAGTTGCAGACACTGCCACTCCCGCTCCGTGGGGATGCCGAGGGGATTGGAGTCCAAAGGCCCCTGGTGGGGATCCCAAAACTGCGGATGATCCAAAAATCGAGCTGCCATTTCTTCGGCCACCTCTTGGATATCCGATTGCAGGAAGACGGGGCTGCCCGGTCGCAGCAGCAGAGCCAGATCCGCCACCAGTTGGGGCTGGACGATCCGCCGTTTGTGATGGCGCTTTTTGAACCAGGGATCCGGAAATAGGATGGTCACCCGGCTGAGATCCCCCGGCGCAAACAGATGCCGCAAAGAGACATTGATGTTGGCAAACAGAAAATGGACGTTATCCAGCCCCAGCTCATCCCGCCAGGCATTGGCCCGCTCCACCAGCGCCTGCCGAATCTCTACCCCTAGGAAGTTCCAGTCGGGCTGCTCCTGAGCGAGGCGCAGCAGAAATCGTCCGCTCCCTGTGCCGATATCCAGATGAAAGGGCTGCCCCAGCCGCCGGTATACCCGTTCCCAATGGGGTGGGGGGGCGGGCTGCTGATACTGTGCCTGCAGGGGATTGACGTGCTGCCGTACCCGGTGACTGAGGCCCCTCTGTAAGGGGATCCCGGCCCAAGGCGGAGAAGGGGGGCGCTTCTCCAGTTGGCCCTCAGGCGATTGCTGCCCCTGTTGCACCTCTGCTTCCATAGACCACCTCCTGCCGCCAGCTGCGGCCCTCGCCCAGTAAACTACCCGACCCTGACTACTTCGCAGTACAGGGCGGGCTTTCGGTAGCCCTGCAGTTGGCAAGCCAACCACGGACCTCTAGGCTGGTTTACGGCAGCCCCAAGTTTGGCAATCATGTTGGCTCCATTCCAGTCCGCATCCCCTTCCCATCCACAGTGCCCACACTTAAACTGCTTCCCATTGCGGTAGGATTGCGCAGGGTCGGGATGGATGTGCAAACACCGGTGGCAGGTCTGCGACGTGTAGGCAGGCGGAACAAGAATCAGAGCAACCCCCGCACGCAGAGCCTTGTACTCCAAAAATTGACGGAGTTGATAAAACGCCCAACTGTTGGCCCTGCGCCGTTCGGCTTTGTTGCGTGGCTGTTGATTGACCCTTTCCCGGATCCCTGTCAGGTCTTCCAGGGCAATAGCGCTGTTTGTGGCTTTTGCCCTGGAGACAATAGCTTTGGAGATGCGATGATTGACCCACACTTGAAAGCGTCTCTCCTTACCAGACAGCCGTTGCAGCAGTTCTCTGCATCTGCGCCGCGAACTGCGTGTGCCCTTACTGGCTTTGCGTTGGAGTGCCGCCCTCAACCGGGAGTAGTGGTCACGGACTCTGTTCAACTGCTGTCCATTCCAGTTATCTCCTTCCGATGTATGGGCAATATCTGTCCTTCCCAAGTCCACCCCGATCACCTTGTCGGTATCTTGTTGCTTGGGTGGCTTTTTCTCTACGCAAATCTGGATGTAGTAGGAGCCATCTTTGCGCTTGACCAGGGTGGCAGCTTTTGGGTTGGAACCAGCCAGCATCCCACGCTGGTAGTTGCCAATGGCCAGTTCAAAGCGTTCTCTCCCTTCCACCGTGGTCAGCGACACCGTCCAGTCTTTTTGACGGAACGAAAAGATGCGAGCGTCGTAGGTAACAAAGCCGCTCTTAAACTCCTTGACGGGACGCTTTTTCTGCTTAGCCACTTTGCGGGAACCCGCTACCCGTCTGCACACCTGTTGAGCCAAGTTACTGGACAAGCCAAACCGGGCTCGAATCTCGTAGTAGCAAAGGGATTGCAGCTTGACCGCGTTGACGATCTTCTCCGGCGTGTTTTGGTTGACCCAGTTCAATGCCTGTACAAAGGCATCCATCGTCGCGTCCAATTTGGCGGCTTGCGACGGGGACACCTTGAGCTTACAGGAGACGGTCAGGACTTGGCTCATAAGTTCATTGTACTTCATCAAAGCGCATTCCTCCCGGCACTGACCCTACGGGTACAGTGCGGGGCTCCTGCGATTTCTAGCTGACCAAGGGATCCCCCAGCTTGGAGGGGAGCGACAAAAGTCCAGGAGATCTAGGCTACCACCGGATGCTGTCGATGACTTGCCGCAAGATCTGGGCCGAGCGGTGCAGCTGCTTGCGCTCGCTCTCGGTGAGGGACATGGCCAGCGTGCGTTCCACCCCCTGCCGCCCGACCACTCTGGGCAAGCTGAGACAGACCTCTGGCAGATCGTACTCCCCTTGGGTGAGGCTGCTCACGGTTAAAACGCGGTGTTGATCCCGCAGCAGGGCTTGGACAATTTGCGTCACCCCTAACCCGATGGCGTAGCTGGTGGCCCCTTTGCGACGGATGATCTCGTAGGCAGCGTTGCGCACCTGCTCGAAGATATCCCCCAAATAGGCGGGATCCCAGTCCGGTGAGAGTTCCCCAATCGGGGTGCCGGCGATGTTCACCTTGCTCCAAACGGCCACCTCGCTATCTCCATGTTCGCCGATGATGTAGGCGTGCAGGCTACGCGGATCCACCCCCAGGCGCTCCGCCAAAAGATAGCGAAAGCGGGCTGTGTCCAAAACCGTCCCCGACCCAATTACCTGCCCTGCCGGCAACCCCGACAACTTCAGGGAAACGTAAGTCATGATGTCAACGGGATTGCTCACCACCAAAAGGAGTGTGTCAGGGCAATGCGCCATCAAGGCCGGGATCAAGCCTTTGAAGATCTCGACGTTGCGCTGCACCAAATCCAAGCGGGTTTCTCCAGGGCGCTGCTTGGCCCCTGCCGTCAAAATCACCACGTCTGATCCGGCACAATCCGCCAGCTCCCCTGCCCGTATCCGTGTCGGCTCCACAAAGGGGATCCCGTGCACCAGATCCATCACTTCCCCTTCCAGCTTGTTGCGGTCGATGTCGTGAAGGACCAGCTCATCCAGAGTGTTCTGGATTACCATCGAGTAGGCACAGGCCATGCCTACCTGGCCGGCGCCGATGATGGATCCCTTCAAAAGGCGGCGAGAAGTCAGCCCCTCGACCCGCTGCTGGGAGCGCTGCTTGGGTTGGTGCTTAGAAACAGTCATGGCTGCAGCCGCTACTCTTCGTTCTCCAGCTTAAGCCTGCCTAGAGGAAGAAAAAAACAGGCTACCGCTCTCCAGAAGAACTGGAAAGGCGAGAAGAGGCAGGATCGGTTGCCGCAGCGGACTGGATCCATCTGAAACAATAAAATAAATAGCCCTCTAACCTTCAACAGTCCTCAACCCGGCTGCTGGGTTAGCCGCTGCCAAAGCTGCGGAGGAATGCGCTCGTGAGGACACTTTAGGGACTGAATCTGAGCTAAATCTTCCGGCATGTAGTGCAAGGCTACCCGCGCTGCCGGATCCAAAAGGCTGCGCCGTCGTCGGTTACATTGCTCCGCTTCTCCCAGAAACACGTCCAGCCAGCCATCTCGCTCTTGGTAGCGAATCCTCAAAGCAGAGAGAGAAGGCAGAGCAGAGGAAACTTCTTTGCGGTAGAGCCGAAAGCCCTGCTCCAGACTCCAGCCCAACCACCACTGAGGCGCCAATTGCCCCAACTGCCTACACCACACCCCCGCCTGAACCTGTTGCCATGCCATGCTTGCCACTCCGCAGCTTGTTCTCCTGAGAAGACTTAACTGCAAATCTTTAGCAATTGCTACTTGGGTAAGCACTCTACCAGACTCCTCAAGCTTAATGCAAGTCTTTATCAAAGAGGATCCCTACTTTGCCGGCACGCTATTGAAAGCTAATCTCAATAGAGCTATGCTGTTACTCGGTTGAGTGGTGGAGTTGTATCCATCAGTCCTGCTCTCTTGCCTTGGATGCATCGGGGATCCCACGCCCGCGGAATTAGCCATCCTGGGTCTGGCAGGGATCCCTTTTCCAGGGCTAGCTGAGGTTCTTTCTAATGAGAGCAGTTCTAACTAATAGGAGCCTGGTTCCTTCCCAAGCGTGTCGATGTACGGGTAGAACAAGTTCGGGAGCCAGAAGCGGTTTAACCTTGAAAACGGCGACGCATAGCCCTTCACGTCGGCAGGACAGGCTTTTTAATAATTCTTTTAATTAACCTCAAGAGTTGCTTCAAAGAATATCCCCTCCGGAGCACCCAAAAGCCCGTGCCTTGGCCCTCTACCAGGTCAAAGAAAAGGGTCGCAGCGGCTTTCAGCTCTACCGGCCAGTTTCAGGGATCCCGGCAGCAGTCCGCAACACTATCCTGTAAGCTGGTTGGGTCAGAGGCCCTTCTGGTTTGTGATTTGTGCATCCAGGTCGTAGCTATCGCCGTCTCATTCCCTTCATTCGGCCCCACCTGTGGATGTTGTTGCTGGGGCTGACCTGCACCCTTGGCTTTGTGCTAACCATGCCCGCCCTCGCCTACTTGATCGAGTGGGTGGCCCGCTCCATTGGTGCCGGGGATCTGGGGCAATTGCGGATGCTGGCCTTGATTGGGGTGGTGTTTTTCTTGGTGCGCGGCGCTTTTCAGTATGGCCAAGACACCCTGATGGCGAGGGCCTCCTTGCAAATGGTTTTGGAATTGCGCCAACAGATTTATGCCCACCTGCAGGCACTGGATCTGGACTATTTTTCCGGCAGCCGCACCGGCGATCTGGTCTATCGCCTCACGGGGGATCTGGATCGGGTGGGAGAGGTGGTGCAGCGGTTTTTCCATCGCTTCATCCCCAGCGTGCTCACCATCTTGGCGGTGGTGGCCTACCTGTTCTATCTCAACGGCATTCTCACCTTGACCACCTTGCTGATAGCCCCCCTGATGGGAGCCTTGATCAGTTGGTTTGGGGATCGCCTTTTGTTTCGCTCCCGCCTCAACCAAGAGAAGATGTCGGATTTGGCCGCCCTCTTGACTGAAGTGTTTGCTGGCATCAGCCTCACTCGCGCCTTTGCGGCTGAGGACTACGAAATTCGCCGCTTCAGTGCCATTGCCGAAAGCAACCGCCTGGCCCGGTTTCAGACCGAACAGATGAGAGCCATTCAAGACCCGGTGGTGGGTTTTCTGTACGCCATGAGCGTGTTGGGGGTGTTTTGGGTGGGCGGCTGGCAAATTAGCCAGGGCAACCTGACCGGCAGCCAGTTTCTCGGCTTTATCGCCGGTGTTGCCATGTTGATCGACCCTATTGTTCATATCACCAACAACTACAGCGAGCTGAAACAGGGTGAGGCTTCGGTGGAGCGGATTTTCGAGCTGCTAAACACTCGCTCCCAGATCCGGGAGCTGCCCGGGGCCCGCCCCATGCCTCCCATTCAGGGTTGGGTGGAGTTCGACCAAGTTTCCTTTGCCTACAAACCGGATCAGCCGGTGCTCAAACAGATCAGCTTTCAGGTGTCTCCCGGCGAGATTGTGGCCCTGGTGGGATCCTCCGGCGCCGGCAAATCCACCCTGGTGAGCCTGATTCCCCGCTTTTACGATCCCCAGCAGGGCTGCATCCGCATCGACGGCATCGACATCCGCACCGTCACCCTCAAGAGCCTGCGCCGGCAGATCGGCATTGTGCCGCAGGAGATCACCCTGTTTTCGGGAACCATTGCCAGCAACATCGCCTACGGACAAGAGCATTTTGACCTGGAAGCGGTACGCCAGGCGGCCCAGGTGGCCAACATTGACACCTTTATCGAGAGCTTGCCCGATGGCTACGCCACCCGCGTGGGAGAACGGGGGGTCACCCTCTCCGGTGGACAACGGCAACGGCTGGCCATTGCCCGCGCCGTGCTCCTCAACCCCAAGATCTTGATCCTGGACGAGGCTACCTCTGCTTTGGACAACGAGTCAGAAGCGTTGGTGCAGGAAGCGCTGCAACGGCTGATGCAACGCTGCACCGTTTTTGTGATTGCCCACCGCCTCTCGACAGTGCGCACCGCCCACCGCATTTTCGTCTTGGAGCAAGGGCAATTGCTGGAGCAGGGAAATCACCGAGAATTGCTGGGCAAAGGGGGTCGCTACGCCCAGTTTCACCTGCGCCAGTTTCATTGAACCCTTGGCCTCTGGATCTCCTGGATCTCCCATGCCTGCCAGAAGGGCCGGTAAAACTCCGGATCCGCAGGCGCTCCCCCCGGGATCCCACAGATGGCCGCTGCAAATTGCACGGCTCGTTGCACCAGAACTGCCTCCGGCCATCCCCGCAACAGCCCCAGGATGGCTACGGCGCTAAACGCATCTCCCGCCCCCACCGTATCCACCATCTGAGGCGCGGGCACTGGGTCGGCCCGATGGATCTGAGTAGGGGTGATCAGCAGCGCGCCTGCCGCTCCCAAGGTCAGAAATAGACCTTTCAGGTTCAGATGAGCCTGGAGGATCTGCCCTTGCTCCAGCACGTCTCCGGCAGGGATCCCTTCCAGTTGGGCTACTTGTTCCAGCTCTGCCTGGTTCAGCTTCAGCCAAGTGCAGGTGCGCAGCATCTCCCGGATGGCGTCTGGATGCCACCAGGGATCCCGCAGGTTGAGATCCAGAAACACCGGACAGCCCAAAGCGGGGATCCCCTCTTGAAAGTGGCGATGGGCTGCCTCCCGGCGGGCTGCCAAGCTGCCCCGGTAGAGCAGGCTGGGCTGGAGAGCTTGCAGAGCCCCGATATCCAACTGGATGTAGTCGTAGGCTTGGTCGGGCAAGATGGCGAAGGTGGGGATCCCTTGCTCATCCAGGGTTACCTGAACTTTGCCGGTAGGGTGAACAGAATCCTGCTGCAGACCCTCCAGGCGCAGCCCCTGCCGTCGCAAGGCCCCCAGCAGCTCTCTGGCGGCCTCGTCTTGGCCAACACGACTGAGCAAGAGGGGATCGGATCCCAGCCCCTTGAGGTTCCAAGCCACATTCAAAGCTGCTCCGCCCAGCACAATCTCTGTGGGGAAGCAGTCGAAAAGCACCTCCCCCAAGATGAGCGGCAAACCCAGGGGCACATGAGAGGGATCCATCTTGAGCACTCAGCTAGAAATCGCAGGAGCCCCGTGCTGTACCGGTAGGATCAGTGTCGAGAGGAAAGTCCGCCTCCATGGTTATAATTGTACTGCGGACACCAGAAACGGTTGTTTAAGGCACTGGTAACGGTCGTTCACCTACGGTGGCGCGTAGCGCTTTGGGGGTGCTGTAAACCACCCCAGAGGCTCGTGGTTGGCTTGCCAACTGCAGGGCTACTAAAAGCCCGCTCTGTACTGCTTTAGCGGTCGGAGTCGGGTAGTTTACGAAGCAGCCGTTGACGTCCGCGGTGCGGAGCCCAATCCCTGGAGCTCCAGGATCTGCTGATAGGTGTTGCTGCGGAACCAACGCTCGATTTCTCTGGCCCGCAGCACCGGCAGCGGATGGGTGCGCCCCACCGTTTGCATCTGCTTCAGCTCCATCTGCCACAGATCCCCGTCCAGCTCGTCGTAAGTACGGGCCTGCTCCAAAAAGGCGTCCACGTTCAGCTTGGAGGCCAATTGCGGGGATCCCCCACACAATTTCATCAACACCGAGATCACCGTCTTGGCATCTTGGGCTACCAACAGCGCCGCCCGGTCACAGGTAAACTCGGCACACCGCAGCCAGTGCATCAGTTGATCCTGCAACGCCTGATAAAACAACCCCCCGAAGGGGAGCAAGCTGGTGGAGAGCATGAGAATGTTGGCCATCGTCAAGTAGACCCCGTGATTGCACTTCAAGTGGCCCAACTCATGAGCGATCACGGCCTGAATTTCCGGCGGCTCCAACAGATCCAGCAGAGAGCTGTGCAAGACAATGAAGGGCTTTTTCCCCTGCATGGCAAAGGTGTAAGCATTGGGCGTGGGGTTCTGCCGCACGTAGAGCTGGGGCACCTCCAGATCCAAGATGCGACAGGCCTGCACCAAAAGCTGATGAATTTCCGGCAACTGATGCTCGTTAATTTGGATACTAGAAGCAATGTTGTCCAGATAAAATATCTGTCCTGCCGTTGAGCCAAGCCAATTTTGAATCAGCAGGCCCAGCCCCGGCACTTGCTGCAGAGAGCGGGTGGCTTGCAGATCCACGGGATGACGAAATTGGTCGGCCCGCAGGCCCAACAGAATGCGAGGTTCTCGTTGAATGGACGACATAGACAATAGACAACAGAGGGAGAAAGGACTTCGGTTACAACTCGTAGGGCACAAACTGGCGGTGGCGATTCAACAAAAATAGCCGCTCCGGCGGCGGATCCGGCAGGGCCGGCTTGTTGGTAAAGTCAAACGGGTTCTCTCCAGAGGGGATCTCCCAGTAGACCACATGATCTTGAATGCGAGTGCCATCGGTAACAAAGCGCCCAGTATCGGCGGCAGCACGCTCAGCGCGGCGATAGAGTCGCCCTTGCCAGGTCAAGTGCGGGGGCAGCCCCAATCCCAAAAACAGTTGCTGCTGACTGGATTCCTGGTTGAACACCGTTTGCAGGCGATCCGCCCAGATCCTTGCCAGATCTGCCGGTTGGGGAGCAGCATGAGCCTCTGCATCGGCTGGAGTTACCTCCAACAGCAGTTGCTGGTTCAAAAGAATCCGAGCGGCTTGAGCTGGGGGATCCCCGCTGCCGGTCGTCGAGGGATTGGGACTGGGGATATCCAGACTGACCTGCACCTGAGGGCTGCTGGCCTGTAGCAAAATCTCTTCCAACCGTTGCTTCAGCAGACGGAGGCGAGCGGGGGCATCGGGGGTGCGCAGGGTCAAAACCAGCTCACTCCCCACCCGAAACTCGCTTTCTGCCCAGGTTGCCTCGCTCCGCCAACTCCCCATCAGCCCACCCACGAGCAGGATCCCTGCCCACCTCGCCATCCTTGCCGGCCCCCTTACCGGGGGTGAAGCGCTCCTCTGTGGCCTTGACAAGTTCACTAACCTCGCCTCTCCCCTGCAGGACTCCTTGATCTTAGCCGCTACCCTAGATACATCTGTTCTCTTGACCCTATGCCGTTGGCAAGCTCGGCTTCTTTGTCATTGTTCTAAGGTCATCATGCGGATCCCGACTTCCACCTATCGCATTCAGTTTCATGCTGGGTTTGACTTCGACGCAGCACGACAGATTGTTCCCTACCTGAAGTTGCTGGGCATCAGTGACTTGTATGCCTCTCCCATCTTTCAGGCCCGCAAAGGCAGCACCCACGGCTACGACGTGGTGGATCCCAGGCAGATTAACCAGGAACTGGGGGGAAGCGAAAAGTTTGAGCTCTTGTGGGAAGCCCTCAATCAGCAGGGAATAGGCTGGATCCAGGACATTGTGCCCAATCACATGGCCTACGATGGCCAAAACCAGATGCTCATGGACGTTCTGGAGAGTGGCCCCAACTCAGATTTTGTTGACTACTTTGATGTGAATTGGAATCACTCTTACCTGGGGATCAAAGGCAGAATCTTAGCCCCTTTCTTGGGAGATTTCTACGACAAATGTTTGGAGTCGGGTCAAATCCAGCTTCGTTATGATGCCGATGGCCTAAGTATTAACTACTACAACTTGAGGTTCCCCCTCAATATTGACACCTATGCAGATGTTTTTACCTACAACCTGAGCAAGCTGCGGCGAAAATTGGGACGCAGCCATCCCGACTACGTCAAGTTACTCGGGATCCTCTTCAGCCTGAAATTTATCCCTAGCAAGGAAGATCTCCTGGAGCGCACCGATCAAATTAGCTTTGCCAAGCATTCTTTGTGGGAACTCTACACGTCTAGCCAACCTATCCAGAGCTTTTTTGACGAGAACATTGCCATTTTTAACGGCAAGCCAGGGGATCCGTCGAGCTTTGACCTGCTGGATAGTCTTCTGGCGCGGCAACATTTCCGCCTTTCCTTCTGGAAGGTGGGTGCTGAGGAGATCAATTATCGTCGTTTCTTTACCATTAACGAGCTGATCTCACTGCGGGTGGAAGATCGCGAGGTGTTTCGCAAAACCCATCAGCTTATCTTTAAGCTTGCAGAACAGGGGCGTTTTAGTGGTTTGCGCATCGATCATATCGATGGCTTGTTCAATCCCGAAGAGTATCTCCATCGCCTGCGGGAACGCTGCCCAAATCTCTACATCGTAGTAGAAAAAATACTAGAGGCCAATGAAAGTCTGCCCCAAAGCTGGCCGGTTCAAGGCACAACGGGTTACGATTTTTTGGCTAAGCTCAACGGCATCTTTTGTCAAGAAGAAAATGCAGAGGCTTTTGACTCTCTCTATCAAAACTTCACAAATCTGCGATATGCCCCAGAGCAGGTTATCGAAGATAAAAAACGCCTGATCATCGAGCGCAACCTGTCAGGAGATATGGATAACCTTGCTTTTTTGCTCAAACAGATCACCAGCCACCATCGCTATGCCAATGACTTTACCCTCTACAGTTTACGTCGAGCTTTGGTAGAAGTTTTGGTGTGCTTTCCGGTCTACCGCGTCTATATCCACGAAGGGATCCTCAGTCCAGAAGGTCAACAGGTGGTTCGTCAAGCTGTGGAGAAGGCCAAGGAGAACCTGCCCGTTTTGGTGAATGAGCTGAATTTTATTCAGCGCTTTCTCTGCCTGGAGTCTCTGGACAATTTATCAGACCAAGAGAAACATGAGCAGATCTATTTTGCCATGCGCTTGCAGCAGTTGGCCGGCCCTCTCATGGCCAAAGGGGTAGAAGATACTGCTTTTTATGTGTACAACCGCCTTTTATCTCTCAATGAAGTCGGCGGGGATCCCTGTCGCTTTGGCCTTTCGGTGCAAGAGTTTCACCGCTTTAATCAAGAGCGGGCAGCTCGGTGGCCTCTGTCCATGAATGCTTCTGCCACCCACGACACCAAGCGTGGCGAAGATGTGCGGGCCCGGCTGAATGTGCTTTCTGAAATCCCCGCCGAGTGGGAAAAGCACATCAACCTTTGGCATGAACTGAACCTCGGCTACAAAGTCCGCAGCAAACAAGCCAAGCGCTCAGAACTGCCGGATCGTAATGACGAGTATTTGCTCTACCAGACATTGCTCGGCTCCTATCCCTTCCAACCGGAAGAGGTGCCCCAGTTCGTACAGCGGGTCAAAGACTATGCCATCAAAGCAGTGCGGGAAGCTAAAGTTCACACCGCTTGGCTTCGCCCCGATACCGAGTACGAAGAAGCCACTACCGCCTTTATCGAACGGATCCTTCAAGGTCCTAACCCCTTTTTGGAGTCCTTTTTGCCTTTCCAACGGAAAGTTGCCCACTTTGGCATTTTTAATTCCCTCTCGCAGACGCTGATCAAGCTCACCAGCCCTGGGATCCCGGATATTTACCAAGGCACGGAGCTGTGGGATTTGAGCATGGTGGATCCCGACAATCGTCGGCCTGTGGATTTTTCCCGTCGCCTCGCCTATCTAGAAGAAATTCAACGGCGGGTTAAACAGGATCCTCTCCAACTCATCGCGGATTTGCTCCTGCACCGCAGCGACGGACGCATTAAGCTGTTTCTGATTTACCACGTGCTCAAGGCCCGCCAGGAACAGCCCCAATTGTTTCTCGAGGGCAGCTACATTCCTCTGCAAATCAGCGGATCCCATGCTGACCATGTTGTGGCTTTTGCCCGTCAGCACAGTAAGCAGGTATTGCTCACGGCGGTGCCGCGTTTTTTAACAAAGTTGATCGACGAAACCCAAGATCCTCTGGGAGAATCCGTTTGGGCAGATACCGAAATTCATCTGCCGCGCTGGAAGCGGCTGGACTGGGTGAATGGGCTAACCCAGGAAAGGATCCCTGCCGGCGAAACCTTGCCGGTGGGCGTTGTCTTGAAATCCTTCCCGGTAGCCCTGCTGTGGGGACAATCCCGCTAGCGGCCTAGGCGGGAGCTAGGGCCTGAAAGTTGACGATGCGGGCAAACTCTTGGGGGTCTAGGCTGGCCCCTCCCACCAACACGCCGTCGATCTCAGGCTGGGCCATCAGCTCATCGATGTTGCCGGCCTTCACCGAGCCGCCATACAAAATGGGCAGTTGGGCATTGCCCAAGTGTTGCCGGATCAAGCCGATGACCCGGTTGGCCTCTTGAGCTGCACAAGTCTGGCCGGTGCCGATGGCCCAAATGGGCTCATAGGCAATCACCAAGTTCTCCAGATCGATCCCTTGCAAGGCGCGATCCAATTGCCCCACAATCCAAGACTCGGTCAAGCCTTGCTCCCGCTGCTGCTGGCTTTCTCCCACACAGAGGATGGGGGTAAGGCCGTGCCGCTGGGCGGCTGCCAAACGCCAATTAACGGTTTCGTCCGTCTCGCCGAAGTACTGCCGCCGTTCGCTGTGGCCGACGATGACGTAGCGCACCCCCAATTCCGCCAGCATGGGGCCGGAAATTTCCCCGGTAAAGGCCCCCTGATCCTCCCAATGCAGATTTTGTGCCCCCACGGCTATGTCGGATCCGCGGCTTTGCTCTGCCACCACCGCCAGGTCTGTAAAGGGCACACATAGGATGATCTGCCGCTGGGATGCTGACCCTGACGGCGATGACCGTAAAGCCAGGCCCAACTCTCGCAGAAACTCGCGAGCCTCAGCCTGAGTCTTGTGCATTTTCCAGTTGCCGGCGATGAGGATGGGGCGCAAGATGAGATCCTCCCTTAAAGACAGCAGAAGGAAGGGATCCCGCAAGCAGAAAGCCCAATAAAACAGCAGGGATCCCAGCTTTGTTTTTTCGTATGACACAGTTTACCAGCAAGCGATCCCAGAAATACGGCGACGGGATCCCCTCTCCAAGCGCCGGTTAACCCTTCAACCAGCATGCAGACGGGACAGGCCAAGACCCAACAGGGAAGGCAGCTTCCTACAGCCCAACGAGCTGGGTGTTTTCAAAGGTAGCCAGAATTTCATCCAGATCTTTGTTCTGCAGCGAGTAGGTAGCGGTGGCATCGTTGCCAAACTGAATTTCGTCCCCGTCCTCCAGATCCCGAAATTCCACCCGTTGCCCGCCCACGTAAAGGCCGTTGGTGCTGGGGGTGCCCTGAATGTCTCCGTCGATGATTTGGTAAGTGAACCCATCGGGAGAAGAGGGGGATTCTGTTTTGACCAAAATGGCGTGGTAGCGAGAGGCGTACTGGGAGTCGATGCGAATGCTGTTGCGTGGATCCCGGCCTAAGGAGTAGAGCTCAGCCGTCAACCAGTAGGCTTTTGGCCCATGACGATCCTTGACGATCAGCACGTGATTGAGGGCCGGTCGGCGAGGGGGCGTGGTCATGAAAGGCACCCGCTTGCACAACACTGAGGGCAAGATAGCCAAAACATAACATAGGATCCCCCAGGTGGATCCCTGTGTCCACCAGATCAGCCTCTCCAAGAGCAGCGGAATCTGCCCATCACTCTGAGCTGGCGCGGGATCCCCGTAAACTACCCGGCTCCGACCGCTAAGCGGTACGGATCGGGCTTTCAGTAGCCCTGAGCCTGTTCTGCTCTACCAGAGAACAAAACAAGCCCGGACCTCTAGGCTGGTTTACGACAGCCCCCAAGAGCGCAATCACATTCGCACCATTCAAATCCGCATCCCCTTCCCATCCACAGTGCCCACACTTGAACGACTTGCCACTGCGGTAG
>NZ_JBSSCS010000007.1:0-97875 GCF_054060015.1 Thermostichus sp. MS-CIW-25 | reverse complement strand
TATGACCTAGATAAGTGGCGTGGGGCAGGAATGCCTAACCGTGAGGTTAGGAAGCCCGCGCTGTACCCGTAGGGTCAGCGTCGGGAGGATGTCACCCATCGGCTATTTGCTCACCTCTGCCCTGCTCAGTTCTCCTCCGGAATACACCTCGCAGGACTGTTCTCATTGTGGCTACCGGGTGAAGAAGACGCTGTCCACTCTCCCCAAAGAACTCCGTCCCGCTGACGCGAACGAAAGAGGGAACGCCTGGGGAGGTGAGCACCGCTGCCGTGGAGGCGAGACCTGATATGGTAAGTGCTGTCGCAGAACCAGGAACCAGAATCCCCTGCCTAAAGGCAGGGGAGTATGTCAAAAATCAGCACTCAAGCTAAAAAGCCACGCCCTCCGGCTGAGGCCAAGGTAGCCTGACAGTGGAACCAACCCTTTTCCCGGATTCTCTATGAAGCCGCTACGGACGTTCAAGGTCACTCCCTACCTGCCTACTCCGCTGGAAAGTCTGCGCTTGCTGGCTTACAACCTGCATTTTAGTTGGAACGTAGAAACCCGCAGCCTATTCCGGCGCATGGATCCGGATCTGTGGGATGCCTGCAGCCACAACCCGGTGGCTTTTCTAGGTCGGATTCGGCAGGAACGGCTGGATGAGTTGGCGGAGGATCCCGGCTTTTTGGCCCATTTGGAACGGGCCAGCCAACAACTGCAGAGCTACCTGCAGGAGGACACTTGGTATCGCAAGTATCGTTCGGCCCAAGCGGTGGAAGGGGAGTGCTACGCCTATTTTTCGGCAGAGTTTGGTTTGGCGGATTGTCTACCCCTCTACTCAGGCGGCTTGGGGGTTTTGGCCGGGGATCACCTCAAGGCGGCCAGCGATCTGGGCTTGCCCTTGGTGGGCGTGGGCTTGCTCTACCAAAAGGGCTATTTTCGCCAGTACCTCAACCCCGACGGTTGGCAGCAGGAACGCTACCCAATTAACGATTTCTTTAACATGCCCCTGGAGCTGCAAAAGGATGCGGAGGGTCAAGAAATTCGGATTGAGGTGGATTATCCCAACCGCAAGGTGTTCGCCCGCATTTGGAAGGTGACGGTGGGGAGGGTGCCCCTCTATCTTCTGGACACCAACATCGAGCCCAACAGCCAGTACGACCAAGACATCACCGATGAGCTGTACGGTGGCGACCAAGATCTGCGCATCCACCAGGAGATCATGCTGGGGATCGGCGGCGTGCGGGCTTTGCGCGCCCTTGGCATCCATCCCACCGTCTACCACATGAACGAAGGGCACTCGGCCTTTTTGGCAGTAGAGCGGATTCGCCTGTTGATGGTGGAGCAGGGGCTGAGCTTTGAAGAGGCCTGGCAGGTGGCCAAGTCCAGCCAGATGTTTACCACCCACACGCCGGTACCTGCCGGGATCGACCTATTCCCGCCCGACAAAATCGATTACTACCTCGGCTTCTACTACAGCCAGATGGGCCTGAGCCGGGAGCGCTTTTTGGCTTTGGGACGGGAAAATACTGGCGACTTCCAATCTCCCTTCAGCATGGCAGTGCTGGCCATCAACATGGCCTCTTTTGTCAACGGTGTGAGCAAGCTGCATGGGGCGGTTTCCCGCAAGATGTTCAGCCGGCTGTGGCCTGGGATCCCGCTGGAAGAAGTGCCGATTACTTCCATCACCAACGGGGTACATGTCCGCACCTGGGTGGGGGAAGAGAACCAAGCCCTCTACGACCGCTACCTGGGGCCGGATTGGGCAGAGGCTCCCCCTTCGGATCCCCTCTGGCAGAAGGTGGATCGGATCCCGGATGGGGAACTGTGGCGGGCCCACGAGCGCAGCCGCTCCCGCCTGATTAACTTTACCCGCGAGCGCTTGATGGAACAGCTCCAGAAACGGGCTGCCTCAGCGGCTGAGATCCAACGGGCCTCTGAGGCCCTCAACCCCGAGGTGCTCACCATTGGGTTTGCCCGCCGCTTTGCCACCTACAAGCGGGCCACCCTTTTGTTCCACAACCTGGAACGGCTCAAGGCTTTGCTCAACCATCCTCAGTACCCGATGCAGTTTATCTTTGCCGGCAAGGCCCACCCCCGCGACATACCCGGCAAAGAGCTGATCCGCCAGATCGTGCAGGTGTCGCGGCAGCCGGAGTTTCGCCAGCGCTTGGTTTTCATTGAGGACTACGACATGTATGTCACCAGCTTGATGGTGGCCGGGGTGGATGTGTGGCTGAACAACCCCTTGCGCCCCCGGGAGGCCAGCGGCACCAGTGGCATGAAGGCGGCAGCCAACGGTGGACAGAACCTCAGTATTTTGGACGGCTGGTGGGACGAGGCTGACTATTACCAGACCGGCTGGCCCATTGGCCGCGGTGAGGAGTATGAGGATCGCGCCTATCAAGATGAGGTGGAGTCGAATGCCCTCTACGACTTGCTGGAACAGGAGGTTGCCCCTCTCTTTTATCAGCGCGGCAGCGATGGCCTACCCCACCAGTGGATCCAGCGCATGAAGCAGGCGATTCGCCTCAATTGCCCCCAGTTCAGCACGCAGCGCATGGTGCTGGAGTACGTCCAGCGAGCCTACATTCCCCTGAGCAACTACTTCGACCGCATGCGCCGTGACCACTTTGAGTCGGCCCGCCAGTTCGTTCGTTGGCAGAGCCACTTGCAGGAGCACTGGTACAACATCCAAGTTCTCAACGTCCAAATTGAAACCCCGAAGAAAGCTCCCGCTGCTGGCCTTGCCTTGGCACAAGATGACCAGGTGGTGATGGCCAGGGATCCCCTCACCGTGACGGTGGAAGTGCGGCTGGGATCCCTGCAACCTCAGGATGTGATTGTGCAAGCTTATCAGGGGCCGGTCAAGGATGATGGCCAGATTCAGAAAGGACAGGCAATCTCCCTGCGCTATGTGGAGACGCTGGAGGATCGGGCCATCTTTTCCGGCCAGATTTGCTATGAGGCCAGCGGCTTGCAAGGGTTAGCCATCCGCTTGCTGCCCTTTCACCCCGATATGCACGATCCCTATGAGCTGCGGTTGATGCTCTGGGCGTGACATACTCCCATCACTGACCCTACGGGTACAGTGTGGGCTTCTCGCTTCATCGGGGAGCCTACGCAAGAACCCTCTGCGAGCAGACACGGGATGTCCCACCGCGTAGCTGCACCAGATTCCGGCAAAGCCGTTTTGTGCAACTACTCTCATCATACACCATGTGGGGGTATCTGTATCCCGACACTGACGCTACGGGTACAGTGCGGGGCTTAGCTACCCCCACACCCCCACAAGCTAAAGGGTTGGGAGGAGCACGGGGATCCCCTTTCTACTCTTGATCCAAGTGAGCTACGGGAGCTTTTTGGGCTTGAGCTGTTCGGCGTTTTTCGCTGCCAAATCGGGCAGAATCAGAGAGAAGCTCGCGAGCAGATTAAAAAAACAGGATACGCTCGTAACAGCGGTGCAGAGCAGTATGTTCAGAGCCCACGACTCTGCCGGCTTGCGCGTTTTGATTGCAGTTGCCCTGTTGCTGGGGAGCATGGCGAGTTGGCGGCAGGATCGCCTTTTGGCAGTGATGGGTCTGGCAGGTGCAGCGGCCATTTCTGCCTTCACCCGTCCGGCCATCTTGGCCTACAACCGTGGTCGAGAACGGTGGCTGAACCGGGATTTGCCGGGGGCTATTGAACAGCTCAGCTTGGCTCTGCAACGGGATCCCTGCCTGGCCAACGCCTACATTTTGCGGGGAGAAGCCTACTTTGCCCTCGGCCAAGTTCCCCAGGCCCTGGAGGATTTCGGCCAGGCGATCCGGTTGGCCCCGCGGCGACCAGAACCCTATTTTTATCGCGGGCTGATTCGTCAATCTCAGGGGGATCTCCAGGGAGCAACGGCGGAGTTTGCTGAGCTGGTGCGCCTACACCCCAACGTCCCCCACCACCTCAGCTTGGCCAACCTGCTCATGCAACAGGGATCCCTGCCTTTGGCCCTAGCTCATCTGGATGAAGCCATTCGCTTGGATCCCACCTCAGCACTTGCCTATTCCCAGCGAGCCCGTTTGCACAGCTACCTGGGCACCTGGGAGGCGGCTTTGGCCGATTGGTCGCAGGCTATTGACTGGGATCCCAGCCCAGCCCACTACTACCAGCGGGGGGTGACCTACGCCTGTGGTGATTACTTTGACGAGGCCATTGCCGACCTCAGCCGCAGCTTAGAAAGAGAACCCCAACAGCCCAACGTCCTCTACATCAGGGGCAACCTTCTCTATGCGCTGGGGGAGATCAAAGCTGCTTTGGACGACTACGAGCGGGCCTTTCGCCTGGAAGCGGATATGAACCAGATTGACCTCTCCGACGAGTATGGGTTGTACGGACGAGGGCTGGCCTACTGGAATATGGGAGATAAAGCAACAGCTTTTTCGGATTTGCAAGCAGCTCTGCAGGTCAGCCGCCAACATCACAACCTGGCCTTGGAGCAGCGGGTACGCCGGTCTCTGCTGCAACTGAGCGATCCCGATTCTGCCTAGCGGAATTGACGTTAACTAGCTATTCCTTAGTAGGTGCTTTGCCTGACGCTGCGACTCCACGACGCTGCTGCTGAGGCCCAGATCCTGAATCGCCTGCAGCGGCTGACAGAGTTTTCTGTTCCTGAAGCAGCGGGGGGCTGAGGCCAAAGCAGTAGCCGACATTGCGCACTGTGTGGATCAAGCTGGGCTGGCGCGGATCCCGTTCCAGCTTTTTGCGCAACGAGAGGATATGGGTATCGACGGTGCGAGGGTTATCGGTGGAATCCGGCCATGCTCGCTCTAGTAGCTCTAGACGAGAGACGGGATCCCCGTCCGCCTGCACCAGCACCATCAGCAGGCTAAACTCCTGGGGCGTGAGGTCGATCCCTTCCCCAGCCAAGGCGACGCGCCGTTGCACCAGGTCAATTTTGAGATCCCCGTACTGCAGAAAGGTGGGAGGAATATGCCGCTGTCGTCGCCGAGCCAAGGCTAGAAGGTGGGCATCCAGCAGTTGCATACTAAAGGGCTTGGTGAGGTAATCGTCCGCTCCTGCTTCTAGGCCGGCAATAATGTCCGCTTCGGATCCCCGGTGGGAGAGTAGCAAAATCAGCAGATCGTACTGGCGATGGGCCCACCGGCACAATTGCAGCCCGCCGCGGTTGGACAGCTCCGCATCCAAAATCAGCAGGTGAATGGGCTGCTGTTGCAGCAGGGTCTTTGCCTGGCGAAGGGTCTCTGCTGCCCAAACTTGGTGTCCGGCCTGTTGCAAATGCCAACACAGCAAGCTGCGCAGATGAGGGTTGCCTTCTGCCAGCAAGATGTGCAAGGGTTGCATGGCTGTTCGGTTGGGATCCCGCCCACATCATAGTGCTCCGCACCGCTACCGCGACAGTGCTATGCCTCCGGCACCCTACCGGGAACCGCACCGCTGTCGTTGTAGATAGCGAGTCACCTTGGACTCCGTCCCGCTAGCGCGAACGGGCAATGCTGTTCGCCTAAGGACTCCGTCCCGCTAACGCGATTGGCAGCGCACGGCGTTGTAGACTGACAATCTCTACCAAGACCAAAGGGCTCTGCACTGCTGACGCGATGGCCGATTCTCTCCCCCCCATTTCCGAGCGCAAACAGGATCACCTGGACATTGTTCTGCAGCAGGATGTGGCTGCCAAAGGGATCCGCACCGGCTTTGAGCGGTTTTTCTTTGAGCATGTGGCGCTGCCGGAGCTGCTGTTGCCGGAGATCGACCTAAGCTGCGAATTCTTGGGAAAACGCCTACAGGCACCCCTGCTCATCAGCAGCATGACGGGGGGAACAGAGGCTGCCCATGAGCTAAACCGACAACTGGCCGCCGCTGCCCAACAGTTGGGTATTGCCATGGGGGTGGGATCCCAGCGGGCAGCCTTGGAACATCCAGAGCTAGCCCGGACTTACCAGGTGCGCCAAGTGGCCCCGAATATTCTGCTGCTGGCCAACCTGGGTGCCGTTCAGCTCAACTACGGCTATGGGTTGGAGCAGGCGCGACGGGCGGTGGAGATGATCGAGGCGGATGCGCTGATTCTGCACCTCAATCCTCTCCAGGAGGCGGTTCAGCCCCAAGGGGATCCCGACTGGCGTGGATTGTATGGCCGCATCGAACGGTTGGTGGCGCAGTTACCGGTGCCGGTGGTGGTGAAGGAAGTGGGCAATGGCCTCAGTGCCAAAGTAGCCCAGCAGCTGGCCGAATGCGGCGTGGCAGCCCTGGATGTGGCGGGGGCGGGCGGCACCAGTTGGAGCGAGGTGGAGGCCCATCGCCAAACAGATGCTCTCAAAAAACGCATTGCCCACAGCTTCAGGGACTGGGGGATCCCAACGGCTTTGTCCCTGCTGGAAATTCGTCGCCTGCTGCCGGACTTACCCCTGGTGGCCAGCGGCGGCATCCGCAATGGCATCGACGCGGCCAAAGCTATCCGTCTGGGAGCCGATGTGGTGGGTATGGCCGCCCCCGCTTTACACGCCGTCTCCCAAGGACAGATGCAGGCAGTGGTGGACACCTTTCGCGCCGTGATCGAGGAGCTGCGCATTGTTGCCTTTTGCACTGGATCGGCCAACTTGGCTCGGCTGCGACAAGCTACCCTGCGGCGGCAGGATACTTGGGATCCCTTGCCCTAAACTCCAAGCACTTGCCACAAACTGAGGGTCAATACCAGAGCCCCCAGATGATAGGGCCACTGTATGCTTTGTCGAGATGCTTTGTCGAGATGCTTTGTCGAGCTATTTTGCCGGTCAGCACCCAGGAGAGAACCAGAGCCAAGATAGCGTGGATCCCTGGAAAAACCGAATCACCGCCCGGTAAACCTGCCAGAGATAGAAAGAAGGGATCCCGGCTGGGAGAAAGTTGCTCAGGTTACCAGCAGCACCTAACCTGCCTCCATCTGGACGGTCAAGGCAAGTGCAATTGTCGGCTAATCCGCACCATCGGCCCCAGTCCCAGTCCCGTTGGGTTCAAAGCCTGCATCTCAAACAAGGCCAGAATGTGGCGCACTTGCAGCTCTGGGCGCGTAGAATTCACCCCCATCGCCACCACCAAGCCGCAATAGCCACCCGTATCGCGGCAACGCCGCTCCCAGCGCTTGCGAGCCATGGAGTGGACGGGATCATCTTCGGGAAACTCCCCAAACAGGTGCAGGTCACGATTGCCCGTTTGCACAATTTCCAGGTCGTAGCGATCGCCATCGAAGGGATCCACCCCTGTGTTGAAACAAACGCCTTGCGGCCCACCTTCCCCACGCAAATTCTCGATGAGCTGCTTTGCTTTTGATCGAGAGGTGCGCACAATCACCACCGGCAGCCCTTCTCCATTTTTCACCAGCTTGCTTTGGGGGAGGGGATGCCATTGCCCCGTGCGCCGCAGCATTTCCACCGTTGTCCACGGCAAGACCCCCAGACCTATCTGCGCCCCTTCCGGCACCAAATCATCCCGCAGCAGGGTTTGGGCAGGTTCTTCCTCCTCCCCTTCCAGCTCCAGCAGCTCTTCAGCCACGTCCGGCAGAGTGCGCACCTGCACCGAAAGGGTTGCTCCCTTCTCTTGGGGGTTGGGAATGCGGTACCGACCTTGATAGGAGCGAAAGTCATCTTCCAGCTTGCGGTGGTACTGCTTGAAGAAGCGATGCAAGGCTTCCAGGGCCACCGATAAGACCGCTGCCTCGTCCTCCTGCAAAGTCACGCGCAAGCCTTCCAGGGGGTGAATGGTGCCAAAGTTCGGCTCAACTTCCTCAGGATCCAAATCTGCCAAGTCCAGATCCGGCAGTTCGTTAAGTTCAGGATTGCGAGCTTGGAATGTGAGATAGAGACAATCTTGTCTGAGGAAGGCTTCCTCCATCTCTTCGGGAGTATCCGGCTGGCCCGCATCCTGGCGAAACTGTTTGAGGGAGGGCAGCGAGCGATAGAAAAGTACCCCATACTCCATGCCCAACCGCCCCATCACCGAGACATAAAGGGTTTGGATATCCCAGTGATTTAGGTCGATCGCCAGGATTTGGTGATCCTCTAGGTAATCCCAGGGAGCATCTCGCCAGAGGGTAAGGGCTTTGCCGGCCAGCAACTCAACATAGTGTTCCGGCAGAGGGGGAGGGATCCGTTCGTTGGCCTCTTCAAAGCTCTGCAGGATCTCATCGATTAGAGGCAATTCCGGCTGGCATTCCACCTTAATGTCCAGCTGGTGCAGAATGCCGCGCAAGAAAAATTGCACCTCTCGATCCCGCACGATGATCTTCTGGGGGCGAGCAGGTGAGGCAGCATGGGGCCGCTCCATGGCCACAATCAAGGTTCGCACCATCGGCTCAAAGCCAGAATCGGCGGGCACCACTTCCATGGCCCGTACCACGCCCTGAACGCCATCTACCCAAAGAATGCACTCCCCTTCCGTTTGGGATCCCACGGGTGGCGATCCTGAGAGCTTGTGACGATCCCCTTCCCACACGGAGGGCACCTGGGGCAGCTTTTGCAATCGACGAACCGTAGCGGCTGGGAGACCGGACATAGACATCCAAGGAGAATCAGGAGAACAACCCAATCGGCTGAGTAGGTATGCCAAACTGAGCAGGGATCGGCCTTGGCCTCCTGTCAACAAGACCCAGGGATCCCGCTAATGCCAATCTAACCACCAGTGTAGAAGCTGAGTTCGGCTTCAGCGAGAGGAGACAGCAGAGCCAAGTTCCATGGCACCAGAAGCTGATGGTCAGATTCGAACTGACGACCGCTCGATTACAAGTCGAGTGCTCTACCAACTGAGCTACACCAGCAATTTCTGCTCACCGATTCTAGCATTTGTCCCCTGCGAACTGGGGCTCGCAGGGAAGGACGCCCAGCCGACTTCACGAGTCAGCTACTGCTGATCCACTGCCGGGCGAGCAATGGGAGCTAGGTAGATCACCAAAGCCCCTGCCAGAAACCCCAAGACGTTGCGCAAGACCGGGATCCAATCCTGAGTACGTGTGACCACCGGGCCGATACCGAAAGCCCCGAACAAAATGAACCACAGGGGAGAAATGAGCAAGGCCCAACGCCAGTTAAACAGCTCCTCCGCATGGCGGGGCTTGCCGGCAAACCCAAGGACAATCCCCCCCAAAATCGAGGTCACCAGCGTCAGGATCCACTGCTCTTGAGGCAGGCCGGGCACCACACGGCAGCCCCCCTGATGAAAGCAGCGATCCAAGACATCAACGGTCTCTAAGATGGCGCGGTGGGTGCCGTGCTCCCGCACATAGAATTGGTTGCCAAAGCGAGATTGCAGCTCAATCCAAAAGGTACGTGGCAAGATCTCGCGCACAGCATCCCCCACATTAAACGCCAGTAAGTTGCCCCCCCTGGGATCCGCCACCATCAGAACGCTGCGCTCATTCAAGCCCCAGTATTCCTTCACCTGACGACCCGGTGTTTGGTCGAACTGAGTCAGCACCCGCAGCTTCCAGCCGGTGTCTTGCTCTAACTTGTTCAGATGCTGGGCCAGTTGAGCTTCCTGATTGCTGGTCAACTGATCCGCTAAGTCCAAGACCGGCACAGGCGGCTGGGGCAACTCCATCGGCACCACCGGCAGGGCAGGTTGCGCCCAGGTCAGGGATCCCCCACCCACCGCAATCAACAGCCCAAGGCAAAAGCCCACCCCAACGCGGAGTATCCGCTGCCACTCGATGCTCATGCTGATCCCTCTCCTAGCTTTGACGCTGAGATACTGAGAAATGATGTTAAGAAATGTTTCAATTTCTTATAGATCTATCATGCACCGGAACAAGACGTTTGGCCAGAGGGATCCCGGGGAAGGAGCGGTGACAGGGGCAGTGCCTATATCAAGCTGGGGCTGAAGGTGCCGGCAGGGTCAAATTGCTGCTTCAGCTTGCGCATTAGGCTGGCAACCGGGCCAAAGTCATGGGCAAGAGCCCTCTTCAGAGCCGGCGGCGCCTCCAGAAGCAGGAGAAATCCGCCTGCGGACTTGAGGTAGCGTTGCAGTTGCATCAGGGATCCCACTTCTGGCTGAACCAGCCAAGCCCGCCCTAGCCCACAGCCTCGGTGCAGTTGCACCTGAGCCCCAGGGAATAGGGTTTGAAACTGCTCCAATGTTGCCAGGCTCTGATTGGGCAGGCACCCGAACTTGGCCAGCACCGCCCCTGAGCCGGGTTGAGGCAGGGGCAGAGAGTCGGGATTCACTTCCTGCAAAGTCAGCCCTGCAGGGGCCAGCCGCCGCGTTTGGGCCATCTGTTGGGCGATTGCTCGCTCCGATCCATGAAAGCTGAGCCAAACTTGGGATCCCTCTGCCCTTAGCCAGAGATCCACCCCCACAGGGTTAACCGGGCCGGTCAGCACCTGCTGACACAGGACCTCCAGCTCCGGCAAAGATCCTATGGCCAGCAAAGTAGACTGAGCTGCCGGCAAGGGGTAAAGCCGTAGGCTCACCTGGGTCAAAATTCCTAGGCTGCCCAAGGATCCGGTGAACAGCTTCATCAGGTCATAGCCAGCAACATTCTTGACAACCCGCCCGCCCGCTTTGGCCACCTCCCCATCCGCCCGCACCCAGGCTATGCCCAGCAGCAAGTCGCGGATCCCGCCGTAACGCCAGCGCAGAGAACCCGTATCGGCAGTGGCGATAATGCCCCCCAGGGTAGCCCGCTCCGGATAGAGGGGATCCACCGGCCACCATTGCCCCCGCTCGGCCAAGATGTGTTGCAGTTCCGCCAAAGTCATGCCAGCTTCCACCGTGACGGTGAGATCAGCAGCCGCATGGTCGATGAGCCGGCGTAAGCCGCGCGTGCTGAGAACCAAATCCACCGGCTCCACAGAGTGGGCCCAGCCCCACTTGCTCCCCTGCCCCAGCGGCAGCACTTTCCGCCCTTGGCACTCCTTTAAGATTCCGGCCAATTCCGAGACCGTTGATGGAGTCTGGATCGGCAAGGGATCCCCTGGATCAGATAGCAAGGTCGCCAGTGAATGGGGAGAAGACATTGGGGAAAGCGAAGCAGAGATTAAACAGAAGCAGAGATTAAAGAGAGAAAACCTGTCCAAACCACCCCAATTTCCAGGGTTATCCCACCCTACCTCAGTCTGCGGGCAACAAGAACCTCTGTTTGGAGAGATGGCCCTCAACCAGAGCCAGCCTTCAATGTGGTACCGCCCTTACACAGGTCTGCCGAAAATCTCGGAACCAAAGCTCCGCCTCGTCACTGCTCACCCTGAAAGATCCTGAAGAGATCCATAAGTCTACACAACTTTCTTTCCCCCGCGAACTAGTATTTGATAGCCGTGGGAAGTCCGTGCACAGCGGATCGGGCTCCATAGGCAAAAATTTTGTAAGCCCTGTAAGCAATGTAAGCAAAAACAAAAAACGGCAACAGTAGAAAACGTAGTCTGCAAACGCTGTGGGCGGATTGTCTGCTAGGGTAGATGCTCTCTGTATTGGGGAAAAGCAGTCGTGAGTGCGATTAGCAACATCATCTTGGTGGGTATGGGGATCCTCCTGACCCTTGCCAGCCTTTGGTACGGGCAAAACCACCATCTGCTTCCCGAATCTGCTGCCGAATCAGCCCCCTTGTTCGACAGCCTCTTTAACAGCACCATAACCATTGCCACAGGGATCTTTTTGGTGGTACAGGGTGTACTTCTCTACTGTATTGTCCGCTACCGCAAGCGGCGAGGCGACAAAGGCGACGGGGATCCCAGCCACGGCAATGTGCTGCTGGAGATCGTGTGGACGGCGGTGCCGGCGGTGATCATTCTTTGGTTAGGCTTGGCCAGCTTGGATGTTTACCAGGCCATCTACGGGGGTGCTGATGTCGGCGGGCACATCCACGCAGCCATGGCGATGGAGTCTTCCCACGAAGCTGAGGCGGGAGATCCCGGCTACGCTTATACCCCTGTAGTGCTACCCGGGAAGGAAATGGGCCAGCCGGATCTGGTCGTCCAAGTGCAGGGCATGCAATATGCTTGGATGTTCACCTACCCGGATTCCGGCCTGGTGGCCAGCGAGCTGCACCTTCCTCTAAACAAGCGGGTGCGCTTGGATATGACGTCTCTGGATGTGAACCATGCCTTCTGGGTGCCGCAGTTTCGCCTCAAGCAGGATGTCATCCCGGGCCGAGAGACCCACCTGGAGTTTGTGCCTACCCAACTGGGGCAGTACCCCATCATCTGCGCAGAGCTGTGCGGCCCCTATCATGGGGTGATGGCAGGGCAATTGTTTGTGGATACGCCGGAAGACTTCGAGCGCTGGCAGCAGGAGCAAGTTTTGGCCGCCCGTGGCGAGGGCAGCACCTTGGCCCTCGTTTCAGATTTCTCGCCAGTCCATCCCTCTCCTCGGCCAGGCTCCCCTGAGGCCGAGTCTGCCTTTGCCCATGTCCACCACCAGCGTTTGGGCGTCTCCCCCTCAGATTTGAAGTCTCTCCAGTCCCATTCTGGATCCCTTCCTTCTGCAGGCTAGCTGGGATCCCCAACATCCCTTTGGCCTGCGCTTTTGAGAACACCATTCCGCCGACGCGACACGGGAGCTTTTTGGCAATGACCCAGCTACAAGACAATCCGAGACTTGTTACTGCACCGAAGGTTGAACTGGAACTTCCTGCTGAGCCTTGGTGGCGCTTCTTTACTTTTTCCACCGATCACAAGGTCATCGGGATCCAGTACTTGGTGACCACCTTTTTCTTCTACTTAGTGGGAGGGGCGCTGGCGACGGCAGTAAGGGCAGAGCTGGCTACCCCGGAGGCGGACTTTCTCGGCTTTGAGCGGTACAACGGCGCCTTTACCCTGCACGCCACGATCATGATCTTCTTGTGGATCGTGCCGGCGCTGACAGGGGGCTTTGGCAACTACCTAGTACCGCTGATGATCGGGGCGCGGGATATGGCCTTCCCCAAGCTGAATGCAGTGGCCTTTTGGCTGGTTCCGCCCACAGGGATCCTGCTTTTGGCCAGCCTGTTCATAGAGGCTCCGGCTGCCGGCTGGACTTCCTACCCCCCCCTCAGCTTGATCAGCGGCAAAGTGGGGGAAGAACTCTGGATCCTGAGCATTTTGTTGGCAGGAACCTCTTCCATCCTGGCAGCCGTGAACTTCATCACCACCATTCTGAAGATGCGCATGCCCGGCATGAAGATGGAAGACATGCCCCTGTTTTGTTGGGCCATGCTGGCAGCATCTATTCTTACCCTCATTGCAACACCGGTTTTGGCCGGTGCATTGATTTTGCTTAGCTTTGACCTCTTGGCAGGCACGGCCTTTTTTAACCCCAGCGGCGGCGGGGATCCGGTGGTCTACCAGCACATGTTCTGGTTCTACTCCCACCCGGCGGTTTACATCATGATCTTGCCGGTCTTTGGCATGATCTCGGAGATTTTGCCGGTGCATGCCCGCAAGCCCATCTTTGCCTACAAGGCCATCGCCTACTCCAGCTTGGCCATCTGCTTTTTGGGGTTGATCGTCTGGGCTCACCACATGTTCACCAGCGGCACCCCTGACTGGATGCGGGTGTTCTTCATGATCGCCACCATGGCCATTGCCGTTCCCACTGGGATCAAGGTGTTTAGCTGGCTGGCCACTTTGTGGGGCGGCAAGATCCACTTCCGCTCGGCCATGCTGTTTGGCATGGGTTTTGTCTCGATGTTCGTGATCGGCGGCTTGAGCGGGATTATCCTCGCCTCGGTGCCTCTGGATATCCACGTTCACGACACCTACTTTGTGGTGGCCCACCTACACTACGTGTTGTTTGGCGGCAGCGTCTTTGGGATCTATGCCGGCATCTACCACTGGTTCCCCAAGATGACGGGGCGGCTGCTGAACGAGTTTTGGGGGCGGGTGCACTTTGTGTTGACCTTTGTCGGCCTTAACATGTGCTTCTTGCCGATGCACAAGCTGGGCCTGATGGGGATGCCCCGCCGGGTGGCCCAGTACGATCCCCAATTTGCCGACCTCAACTGGATCAGCTCGGTGGGGGCCTTTGTTCTGGCCATTTCCACCCTGCCCTTTTTGGTTAACGCCATCTACTCCTGGGTGGCCGGGCCCAAGGCGGGAGACAACCCCTGGCAGGCTCTCACCCTGGAGTGGACGACTGCTTCGCCGCCGCCTGCCCACAACTTCTATGGGGATCCCATTCTGCTAACTGGCCCCTACGACTACGGCTTGCACAGCAAGGAGACGCTGGACTACTTTGCTGCTCAGTTGCAAACCTTGCGGGAGCTGGCGCTGGCAGAAGCGGAGCCTACCTCTTCCTAGCAGGTCGGTTGCCCGGTGGGTAGTTAATCCTCTGCTCACCGGGTACTCCCGTCTTAGTCTTGGGATCTGGGTCAGGCTAACCCCAGCGCTTGGACGATCCCAAGAAGTCTCAGGAATGCGAGAGATGATTTGATTTGGACAGGAATATGCAAGGATCCCTCGCCTCTGAAACGCTGATGGTTGGCCACCCACAGGCCCACGCTGAGCACCCGGATCATCGCGTCTTCGGCATCTTGATGTTTTTGGTGGCAGAAGGCTGCCTATTTTTGGGGCTTTTCATGGCCTACCTGGCCTACAGCCTCACCGCTCCTGTCTGGCCCCCGGAGGGAACCCCAGAGCGGGAATTGCTCTTGCCCGGGATCAACACGGTGATTTTGCTCTCCAGCAGCTTTGTCGTTCACAAAGCCGGGTCGGCCATCAAGGCCAATGATGTCAAGGGCCTGCGACTGTGGTTTGCCCTCACAGCCCTGATGGGGGCGGTTTTCCTGGCGGGTCAACTCTATGAGTACAGCAACCTGGAGTTTGGCCTCACCACCAACCTGTTTGCCAGCACCTTCTATGTTTTAACGGGGTTTCATGGTCTCCACGTGATGGCAGGGTTGCTGTTCATTTTGGCGGTGCTCTGGCGCTCCTTTAAGCCCGGCCACTACAGCGCTCAACATCATTTTGGCGTCGAAGCTGCTGAGATCTACTGGCACTTTGTGGATGGGGTTTGGGTTGTGCTGTTTATTCTGCTCTACTTGCTCTGAGCTCGGCCTTCACCCAATATAGCCACGATTTGGATCAGCGCTTCTTGAAAGGCATCTCGTTCCGGCTGTCCTTGCTTGAGGTTGTATTCCAATTGCAAAAGCTGCTGCATTGCTTTCAGTAAAGCTGTGGTCTTCAGGGATCCCACCTCTTTTTGCAGAAAGTAAACCCGATTGGGATTCCCGATTTCTGCTTTCTGGGCGATGACTTTGGGATCCCGTTCTCCCTGATCCAGCAGCAGCCGCACCCATAGCCAGGTGCGAAATTGGCCTACCAACACCGCCAGAATCCTCAGGGCCGGCTCGTTGTGATCCAGCAGATGGGTCAAGATGCGTAGGGCTTGTTCCAGATTCCCTTTGCGCAGGGATCCCGCCAACTGAAAGCTGTTGTAGGCGCTGGCGGGAACTAACGCCTCGACTTGTTCAGGAGAAATGGGATCCTGTTGACCTGCCGTAAACAGGGCCAGCTTTTCCAATTCCATCGCCAAGCGACGGGAGTCATTGCCCACCGCCTCGGCCAATTTCTGGGCGGCTGCCGGGCTGAGGGCCAGATCCCGTTGTTCAGCTTCCCGCTGCACCTGCTGGAGAATGCCCTCCTCATCCCAAGGGGCCAGTTGGGAAAACTCGCGGACAATGGCCGTTTTCTTGAGGATTTTGGTGGATTTCAGGCGCCCATCGGGTTTATTGCTGGTGGTCAAGAGCAGATGGGTGGTAGGGGGTAACTGGGCCAGTGTGCGCTCCACTTCTTCCCACAGATCTTCCGGGCAATGTTGGGTGAGCGTCGTCTCTTCTAGCCAAACCAAGCGGGCGTTGGATCCCAGCGGCGGGGTCATGGCTTGGTTGAGCCCGGCAACCGTGGATTCCGGCGGCAGGCGATCGTAGTTAAAAGCAGCCCAGTGGGGATCCAGCACTTGATCCCGCAACTGCTGCACCGCCTGCATCAGGCGATAGGTGTCATCTCCCCAGTACAGGTAAACGGGCACGCTTCGACCGAGTGATTTACGAGATGCTTTTCCCCTACTTCCTCCATTTTGCGTAGGTCAGTTCCCCTTGTCTAAGCGGTTTGGCCGGGATCCCTGCTCAACTTGGTGGAGGGAGTCAGTCCAAGTGAAGATACCGAGCCCAGCTTGACTCAAAAAGTTCTGTATTCCCACTGAAGAGGTTTCGTAGACCTTCTCCTACAGTTGAATTAGGAGCAGAGACTGCAGGGTTAAAGATTATGGATGGCATTGGCGAGTTTGAGTATAAGATGCAAATCTTAGCCCGTTGCATGGGATCCGCCCTGGGTCTGGGCCGTCCTACTCGTATTCAGATTCACTATTCCAACTCCAATTCCCAGAACGCAGTTAGAGCCAAGGAAGGTTGGTCTGGATCCCGCTTAGGCGATCAAATCCCTTCTCCTAATGCCGAAGGCGAAAGAGGATCTCAAGGTCAAGTGTTAGCCTGTGTTGCCTGAAGAATCTTTTGAGAATCGGTCTGTGGTAGGTCAGGAGATCTTCGATTGCGGCAATCCAACATTTGATTGAAGATTGAGATAGAGCTTTTTGTAGTTTTTCCTGCTGTTCTTCTTTGCTTTTTACAGAGACTTGTTCTTAAGATTGAAAACCTAACTTTGATAACTCCTCGATGCCTTTTGTCTTGTAGAGTCTTGTGAGTCAGCCGGTTCTTTGTTTTTGTTGAGGGGTACTTTGTCCGGCTGGCGCGATAAGAAGTTGCGCTCTTCTTCGTTGTCTCTTTGCCTCTGGGGATATAGACTAAAGCTTTGTCCCGCTGGTGAAACCAGTAGGATGACTTGAGGTGTGGGGATTTGGGCCCAACACGCCCCAGAGGATTATGGAACGAGCAACGCAACTGTGGCAGGGTTTTCTGCTGCGCGACTTTCCCATCAAGGCTTGGCAGCAGGGGAGCCTTTTGGGCCGCCTGTTGGGATCCCTGCAAAGTTGGGGGAAGAGCAGCATATTGGTTCAAACTTCCGACCGGATTGGCCTGGGGCTAGTGCTGCTCTACTGGATTTTCTCTGCGCAAAGCTCCACCGGCATCCTGGGCCTGATTTTGCTGGCTATGGCCGCTCTGGTGGGCCTGGGCACTTTGGTGGAAACGCCGATTGGGCTGCCGCTGCATCTGCCCCTGGGCCTTTTCTGGGGAATTGCCACCTTGGCAACGATTCTCTCTCCGGTTCCCTACGCAGCGCGGGATGGCTGGCTGAAGCTGACTCTTTATCTAGCCGGCTATCTGTTGTTGCATCGTCTGCTGCGCAAACCCCAATTCCGAGATGGGATTGTGGGATCCCTGCTTTTGGTCAGCTTGGTGATGGGGATCCATGGCCTGCGGCAATACTTATATGGGGCAGCGGAACTGGCCACCTGGGTGGATCCGGAGTCGGGCTTGGCAGGTCTGACGCGGGTGTACAGCTATCTGCGCAACCCAAATCTGTACGGGGGCTACTTGATCCCGGTCATTCCCCTGGGGCTGGCCGCCACTTGGATTTGGCCCAGTTGGGGGGCGAAACTCCTGGCCGGGTTTACGACGGCGGTGAACCTGATTTGCCTGTTGCTCACCTACAGTCGTGGCGCCTGGATTGGGGGGCTGGCCACGCTCACCCTGATGGCCGTGCTGTTGGCACAGTGGCATTCTGTCGATTTGCCGGCTCGTTGGCGGCGTTGGGCCTTGCCGGTTCTGTTGAGTGGAGGGGGGGCCGCTTTGTTGCTCGGAATCCTGACGGTACGCCCTCTGCGGCTGCGGGTGCAGAGCCTTTTTTGGGGGCGGCTAGACACCAGCAACAACTTTCGGATCAACGTCTGGGCGGCGGTCTTGGACATGATCCGCGACTTTCCCATCTTGGGGATCGGCCCCGGCAATGTCGCCTTTAACCGCGTCTACCCCCTTTACCAACGAGGCAACTTCAGCGCCCTTGGAGCCTATTCGGTGCCTCTGCAGCTCACCGTAGAGACTGGCTTCATCGGCTCCTTAACTTTCGCCTGGTTCCTCTTGGTGCTCTGGGATCACGGCTGGAGATGCTGGAAAACTTTGCTCAACTTGCGGGATCCGCAGGGTCTATGGGTGGCAGCAGGCTTGGCCGCTTGCACCGGCATGATGGCCCACGGCTTGGTGGATACCATCTGGTATCGTCCCCAGGTACAAATGCTGTGGTGGCTTGCGGTAGCGCTTATTACAGCCAGCTTGGCCTCTCTCAGCCCTCAGCCGCTTACAGATGCTGGTGAGACGCCAGTGGGGACTTCCTCCCGTTAAGGTAGCTTAAGCTTGGCCTTCCGGTCTTGACGGGAGCAAATCCAGAGTGGTAAGCATCTTCAGTAGGAGATAAAAATGTATCTGTTTTTACAATTTGCAGGTGTCAGTAGTGTTAGAAATTAGCGGAATTGTCCGGGGTGCAGGAGGCAAATGAAAAAAATCGAGGCCGTAATCCGGCCATTCAAGTTGGATGAGGTCAAAATTGCTTTGGTCAATGCCGGAATTGTCGGCATGACTGTAAGTGAAGTACGGGGTTTTGGCCGGCAAAAGGGACAAACCGAGCGTTATCGGGGATCCGAGTACACGGTAGAGTTCCTACAAAAGCTGAAAGTGGAGATCGTGGTTGAAGATGACCTGGTGGATACGGTGGTGGAGAAGCTGATTGCAGCGGCTCGCACCGGTGAAATCGGGGATGGCAAGATTTTCATCAGCCCCGTCGAAAAAACCATCCGCATTCGAACTGGCGAGCTCAACCAAGATGCCCTATGAGAAGGGATCACGTTCAGGGTTTGGGTTGCCCGGCCTGAGCCTCGTGTGAGTTTGCTTCATGTCTCTTTTGCTGTATATCTGATGAGGTGTTCTTGCCCTACTTTTCGGGTAATGTGTTGCGAGAAGTACTGTCACTTTAGGTGAGTCGAAAAGCATGAGTACGACAATGATCCAAAAGCTCAAGAGCCAGGTGCCCCAGTGGCTCTGGCGACCGGCCAGGTGGAGTCTGACTGCTGCTCTAATGGCTGCGCTGGTCTTTCTATTCGGCCAGGGAACTGCCTTTGCTCAAGAGGCCGAGGCAGTTCAGAAACACGCTGACGTTGTTTGGACGATCGTGGCAGCAGCCTTGGTGTTCTTCATGCAGGCGGGGTTCGCCATGGTAGAGACGGGCTTTACCCGCGCCAAGAATGCCGCCAACATCATGATGAAGAACTTGATGGACTTCTGCATGGGCTGTTGCGCCTTCTGGTTCATCGGGTTTGGCCTCATGTTCGGCAAAAGTACTGGCTTCTTCGGCACTGACTGGTTTGCTTTTGGCTGGCAGCAGGCTTACGAGGCAGATGGCTGGCCCTTTACTTTCTTTGTCTTCCAGATGGTGTTTGCCGCTACCGCCGCCACCATTGTTTCCGGAGCGATGGCAGAGCGCACCAAGTTCTTGGCCTACTTGATCTACTCCATCGTTATTTCTGGGCTAATCTACCCCATCTCTGGGGGTTGGGCCTGGAACGGGCTGTTCGGCGACTACAACGGCGGCACAGCCGGCTGGCTGGAAAATCTGGGCTACATTGATTTCGCTGGATCGGGGGTGGTGCATTTGGTAGGCGGCGCTGCGGCCTTGGCAGGCGCCATTGTGCTCGGCCCTCGCATTGGCAAGTACGGCCCTAATGGAGAGCCGCGGGCGATCCCTGGCCACAACCTGCCGCTGGGGATGTTGGGGGTGTTTATCCTCGCCTTGGGCTGGATCGGGTTTAATGCCGGTTCCACCACTGCAGCCTCTGTCGATATTGGCTGGATTGCCATGAATACGCTGCTGGCAGCTTCGGCTGGAGCAATTGGGGCGATGTTCACCTCTTGGGTTCATTTTGGCAAGCCGGATATGACCTTTGCCGCCAACGGTGTCCTGGCCGGCTTGGTGGGGATCACTGCCCCTTGCGATAGCGTCCATCCTTTGGGTGCTCTGATCATCGGCTCGGTGGCCGGGATTCTGGTGGTGATTTCGGTGGTGATCCTGGATACGGTGCTGAAAATTGATGACCCGGTGGGCGCGATTTCGGTACACGGCACCTGTGGTATCTGGGGGGTGTTGGCAGCAGGGATCCCCTTCTTTGCCAATGCCAACTATGCTGAAGAGGTCACCTGGGCCCAATTTGGGGTACAAGTGGTGGGCGCTCTGGCCTACTTCCTCTGGCCCTTTATTACCTGCTTGATCCTGTTCTATATCCTCAAGGCTGTAACCGGCCTGCGCACCAGCGCCGAGGAAGAGATCGCCGGTTTGGATGTGGGCGAGCATGGCAACGTGGCCTACCCCGACTTCGTTACTGCTGCCACCGATTCGGAGCAATCTTGAGCCGTTGTGCTCGGTCTGACTTGGGGTTGCCGGATCGGAGCATTGCTGAACTGAGCATCAAATGAGCATCAAAAGGGAGGGTCAGGGCTGGCCCTCTCTTTTATGGCTTGTTGATGTATTTGGTGGCATTGGTGTAGGTGGTTACGGGTAGGAGGGGAGAAATAGCTCAAAATCGAGGTGTGGGACTTGGAATCGAGATGAAAAGTCAGATAGGTGAGACTGTTTTCTCTCGTCTTCGGCAGGGGATCCTTTTGGGTTTGAGGACAGGGGGGAAAGTCCTGCTGGGGGTTGGAGCTTTGCTGGGGTTGGGAAGTTTGGTTGCCCCGCCTGCTCTGGCCCAGATGGATCTCACGGCTCTGGAACAGGCTCTCCCACCCGAGGCTTGGGCTGAGCTACAAACCTTACTGAAAACTCAGCAATACCATGCCGACATCGTCTGGACAACGGTGGCCGGGGCGCTGGTGTTTTTCATGCAGGCGGGCTTTGCCATGGTGGAGGCGGGCTTCACGCGGGCTAAAAATGCTACCAACATTGTCCTGAAGAACCTGATGGACTTCTGCTTCGGGGCCTGCGCTTTTTGGTTTTTGGGGTTTGGGCTGATGTTCGGATCCCATATGGCCGGTTTTTTGGGCACCAACTGGTTTTTTTTCAACTGGCAACAGGGAGCTGAAGCCGGCAGTCAAAACGATGCTTGGCCTTTCACGTTCTTCTGTTTCCAACTGGTGTTTGCCGCCACCGCTGCCACCATTGTCTCCGGGGCAATGGCGGAACGCACCCGCTTTTTGGCTTATTTGATTTACTCCATCGTCATCTCTGGGGCGATCTACCCGATTTCCGGGGGCTGGGCCTGGAATGGCCTGTTTGCCGACTACAACGGTGGTACAGCCGGCTGGCTGGAAAACCTGGGCTACATTGACTTTGCCGGGTCGGGGGTGGTGCACTTGGTGGGTGGGGCTGCAGCTTTTGCGGGAACTTTGGTGTTGGGGCCGCGCTTGGGCAAGTATGGTCCCAATGGGGAGCCGCGGGCTATTCCCGGGCATAGCTTACCCTTGGGCATGTTGGGGGCGTTGATCCTGTGGCTGGGCTGGATTGGCTTTAATGCCGGCTCTACAACGGCAGCGATTCCTGATATTGGCTGGATTGCTTTCAATACCTATTTGGCCGGGGCGGCAGGAGCCATCGGCGCTCTCTGTACTTCCTGGGCCATTTTTACCAAGCCGGACATGACGTTTGCAGCCAATGGGACACTGGCGGGGCTGGTGGGCATTACTGCTCCTTGCAACACTGTTCATCCTTTGGGGGCAATCCTTATCGGCTCGGTGGCCGGGGTGTTGGTGGTGTTGTCGGTGCTGTTTATCGAGGGCACCTTGAAGGTGGATGACCCGGTGGGGGCGGTGTCGGTACATGGGGTGTGCGGCGCTTGGGGGGTCATTGCTGCAGGGATCCCGTGGTTTGCCCATGCGGAAGCGGGGGTGACTTGGGCGGTGTTGCCGGTACAGATTCTGGGGGTTATTGCCCTGGGAGGATGGTCTTTTATCTGTTGTCTGGCTTTGTTTTTGATTTTGAAGGGCACCATCGGTCTGCGCGTCTCGGCAGAAGAAGAGTTGGCCGGCTTGGATATTGGCGAGCACGGCAACATTGCCTACCCTGACTTTGTCACTGCTTCGGGAGAGTTGGAAGGTTGAGTTGAGCAGTACACTGGGATCCGGTTGGATGCACTTTTGGATCCCATGCACCTTCTGATCCCGGCGGCTGGCAGCGGCAAGCGAATGGGAGCTGCGGTCAATAAGCTGTTGCTGCCGCTCTTAGGTCAGCCGATTTTGGCTTGGACGTTGCAGGCTGCGGATCGAGCCAGCTCCATCGAGTGGATCGGCATTCTCTCCCAACCCGGCGATTGGCCAGCCATCGAGCAGATCCTGGCGGCAATGGATCTGTCCACTCCGGTGCAGCTTTTACAAGGGGGGGCGACGCGGCAGGAGTCGGTTTGCAAGGGGGTTGAGTATCTCTATGGGTGGGGGACGGTGGAACGGGTGCTGATTCACGATGGGGCCCGCTGCCTGGCTACCCCTGAGTTGTTCGATCGCTGCAGTGCCGCTCTGCAGCAGGTGGATGGTCTCATCGCGGGGATCCCTGTCAAGGACACGATTAAAGTCGCTGAGGCAGGCCCAAAAGGGATCCAAATTCAGTCAACCCCAGAACGCAGCCGGCTGTGGGCAGCGCAAACGCCGCAGGGGTTTCGCCTGTCGATGCTATGGCAAGCCCATCGGGAGGCTCTGGACCAGGGTTGGCAGGTAACCGATGATGCAGCCCTATTCGAGAAGCTGGGTTGGCCAGTCTACATCGTCGAAGGGGAGGAATCCAATCTGAAGCTAACCACCCCCCTGGATGTGTTGCTGGCCGCACAAATCCTGCAGCAGCGTCTCGGACCAGCGCGTTAGCTCAATTCAATCCCGGTAGGGCCAGTCTCAACCTTGGGAATTAAAAGTAGGAAGGAGGAAATCTAGGTTCACTAAGAGCACTTTGATCACCCCATCTCTTGTGGTCCGTTGGAAATGAAAATGATAAGTCTGGCTGTTTAGAATCTAATGCACCCAAGACACCTGAGACCAAGCAAAAGATGAGATTAATGCACTTTTCACTTTCTTCATAAACTTGCCGTTCTGAGAACCGAACTACAACCCAGCCTCTATCCGCTAGATAAGCATCACGCTTACTTTGCTTAGGATCATTCACAGTATGGGCTGGCCTACACAGATTACCTTCAAGAAACCATGGCTCATCAATTTCAATGTCAATGAGTAAAACGAGTGATCTTTTTCCATCTCTAGATACCTGCATTGCGATATCAGGGGTATAGCACCGGACACTAGACTGCTCTATGCACCAGCACCAGTTGCCCATGCCGATTGCAGCTTGCCCATCAAAGGCTGGGGTAGCTCGGGTAGATTTGGCCTAACAGGGCGTTCCTGCATTCGAGGTAGTTCAGGTTCCGTTGGGCGCTCCGGCATCTGTGGCGGCTCCGGCTCCAGCGGACGGGCAGGCATCTGCGGCGGCTCAGGCTCCGGCGGGCGAGGTGGGAGATCTGGCCCCCTCAGGAGGAGGGCAATCGGCTGGGGTAAAACAACGTAGGGATAATAGTCTTTCCGAACGTACCTTAAGATCGAATACAAATGCCTACCTTGGACTTCCGTGTTCTTAGCTTGAGCTTTCAGGTGAGCTTTCTAGAAGTCTCGCATTGCACTTCGTTGCGCTTTACCGAGAGATTTAGGTCTAAAGTCATTTTCTTGACCCTGACAGCTTTCAAGGCTACCCTAGGGCTTTGCCAGAGGTTCAGAGTGATTAACCGCTTTGCTCGCGTCAGCGGGCTGTGGTCTCCAAACCCAGATGTCGGCATCGCCATTGAAGCGCAGTTCCAAAGTCTGTACTCTAAGCTGATTGATACTCTTCTTATTTGTCAAGACTTGTTTGTAAAGACTTTAGAAAAGGGATCTTCAAAAAAAGAGACCTTCGAATCCCCTCATGGACGGAGTGATTAGCTCTATCCTCTCTGAAGTGGTTCCCTGCTGCTAGGATGCACGCTGCTGGGGTAGGAAGAGACCGAATGAGCGAACAGACTGTGCCCTATTGGCCCGTCCACATTGTCGGCGCCGGCCCTGGGGATCCCGAGCTGATTACCCTGCGGGGGCAAAGACTGCTGGCGGAAGCCGATGTGGTGTTTTATGCGGGATCTCTGGTGCCGAAGGGACTGCTCCAGCACTGTCGCCCTGGGGTTGAGGCCATCGACACGCGCTCCTTCACACTGGAAACGCTGGTGGCACAAATGATCCAACGGGTGGAAGAGGGGCTGCGGGTGGTGCGGCTGCAGGATGGGGATCCCTGCCTTTACGGCGCTTTACACGAGCTGCTGATCCGGCTGGCGGAGGCAGGAATCCCTTTTGAGATCGTGCCGGGAGTAAGCGCCTTTCAATTGGCAGCCGCCCGTTTGCAGGTGGAGTTGACCATACCCAAGTTGGTACAGACGATTATCCTCACCCGCGCCAGCGGTCGCACCCAGGTACCGGAAGCAGAAGCCCTGGCCAGTCTGGCAGCCCACCGCGCCTCTTTGTGTCTATATCTGAGCGCCCGCCACGTAGAACAAGCGCAGGCAGATCTGCTGGCTCACTACCCCGCCGATACCCCGGTTGCCGTTTGTTATCGCTTGGGTTGGCCGGACGAACAGATCTGGCTGGGATCCCTGGCCGAGATGGCCGCCCTCACCCGGCAAGCCGGCTTAGAACGCACAGTGCTCTATCTCGTCAGCCCTGCCTTGAAAGGCTTGTCAAGCTCCAGATCTGCCCGCTCGCGGCTCTACAGCCCTGACCACACCCACCTCTTCCGTCCCAGAATGGGCCGGCAGCCCCGTTTGTAACAGGCTCTTTCAGTATATTGACGGACTCCGGCAGATTGAGCACAATGAGGCAGCGAGATGAAGTCAGAGGCCTGGACTTCTGGCGAGGGGGTACTCGTTTTTGCCGAGAGAAGTGGAGCCCTCTTGGATTGGAGTTGTTACAAGACCATTTTTTCACTCTCTAACTTAACTTTGCGAACTCTAACTTTATGGCTGGCTCATCTGCTGCTCGCAGCGTGGAAACCCTGATCAAGGCTCTGCAGAAGGCCCTGGCCCCCCTGCCAACCCGTTCGGCCCTGAAGCAAGATGTCCTTTACCTCATGGTGGATCTCCCACGGCAGGGGATGTTTAGCCGCTCTATGGTGTTGCATCGAGTTGCCAGCCAATTGGGGGGCTTGCCTGTGCAGGGAGTTAGCCAACTGGTGGTGTACGGTCGGCTTCAGGGGGAAACACAGCCGCAGTGGAAAAAAGTCTTCTACTTGTCCTCTGGGGAAAGCAGTGCCGATGCCACGCAGATTGTATTACCGGGCACCAAGATTTCTGAGATCAAGGTGCTGGAGGCCCAAAAACCTGTTGTGGATCCCGACCACAACTCCGATTTTCGCAAAGTTAAAACTCTGGGGGCACCGGTTCCCAAAATTCAGAAAGAGCGCTGGCCAGAAGCGGCTCCAAGCCAGGCCTCGGTTGGCCATGCCCCTTCCCAAGACGGGATCCCGACCCCTCTGCCCACACCTGCTCGCTCCGGTTTTCCTATCACTGTTCCGGTCAACGTTCGGACACTTGGCCAATGGTTACACAGACCCACCCTACGGCCCTTCCTGGGGGGAGCCCTGGCTTTGTCTCTCCTGGTGGGGGCCGGGTTGGTGATGCATTCCTTCCGGCAGCCCGATGTTCCTGCCCGAGCCAGATCGCTGGGGTTGGGGATCCCGCTGTTGATCTTGGCTGCAGGGGGGGGCTGGCTGGGTTGGCAAGGCCGGCGTGTCGATGACACCCTTGAGCGAGAAGAGGGATCCCAGGATCCCTTTACAGAAGGGCTGTCCTTTTTACAGGCCAATCCAATTCCTGAGGCAGTGGAGCGGTTTCAGGAGGCTGTGCGGCGACAGCCAGATCACGTAGAGGCCCACGTTGAGCTGGCCCATCTGTTGGCGAAAACCAACCGACTGCAGGAGGCATTGAGCCACTACCAACAGGCCAAACGCCTGAACCCGAACTTGAGCGGCATCAACACCCACCTGGTGGAAACCCTGAAGGCCCTGGCGCGGCAGTGGTTGGCCCAGCATCAGCCGGATGAAGTCTTGATCCATTTGCCCGAAGCGCTGCCCCTCACCCAGGGATCCGCCCAAGCTGAGATCTATAGCCTGCTCGGCCAAGCCTGGGCAGAGAAGGGCAACTGGGCAGAAGCGTTAGCTCAGCAACAAAAGGCCCTGGGGCTGGATCCCCACTTCAGCGAGGCCCATCTTTGCGTTGCTCAAATTCGCCTCAAGCTGGGGCAATGGGACGAGGCCATCGATTCCTGTTGGGCTGCTTTGGAGTTGAATGATCGCCTGGGCCTGGCCCACGCTGTGATGGGACAAGCGCTGATGCGCAAAGGTCAGCTAAAAGCGGCAATCGCAGCCTTCCGAACTGCCCTCAGCCTGGATCTCAGTCCTGAGTTGGCAGCCGCTGTGCGGGTGGATCTGGGTTTGGCAATGGTACATGCAGGCCATCTGGCTCAAGCCAGCCAGGAGTTCAGCCAGGTGGTCTTCAATGGCCAGTTCAAAAGACAGCAGGCTCGCGCCTACTACGGCTTGGGCCTGGTGTTGGCAAGCCAAGAGCAATACAGCGAAGCTGTGAAGAACTACCGGCGGGCTTTGGAGCTGGCCCCCGATCTGCACGCAGCGATGGCCGCCATTGGCCTAGCCTACCTGGGCCCCAAACAACGGGATGCCTCTGGGCGCAAGTTCATCCAGCCTCAACAGTTGCAGCAGGCTATGCAGCAGTTTGAACAGGCTTTGAAAGGAGACCCAGATCTGCCCGAAGCTCACTTTGGCCTGGGAGAGGCGTCGCGCATTAAGGGGGATTTGACCTCAGCGGAGATCAGCTATCGACGGGCCATTCGCAGCAATGGCAGCTATGGAGCAGCTCACTATCGCCTGGGATCCGTCTTTGCCCGCCAAGGCAAGCTGGATCAGGCCATTGAACACTTTCGCTCGGCTTTGGAAATCGCTCCCAACTTCTCCGAAGCCAGAGTGAGCCTGCAACGGCTTCTCTCCAAACAGATGGAAGAGGCCCATACCGGCCTACTCGTCCCGTAAGGTGGGATAGGATCTTCCAGTTAAGGTTCTCTCAACCCATGACACCAACGCCAGGTTGGGTGGTCAGCCCTGCAACCGCCATCCAGCTCATCCAACAAGGGGCAACGCTTCTGGATGCACGCGGTGCGGAATTGCAAGCCGACGGGATCCTCAAGGGTTCAATTCCGGTGAATTGGACAGAGTTTGCTCAACCAGAGGCTGCAAACAGCGGCAAGCTGTTGGCAGATGATGCCCTTCTCACCGAAAAGCTGCAAGGCATTGGCGTGTTTCGGGAGCGTCCGGTGGTGGTGGTGGCCGATCCGCTGCGGGGCTGGGGAGAAGATGGACGAATGGTTTGGATGTTGCGCAGCTTGGGTCATCCCCAGGCGGTTATGGTGGATGGGGGCTATCCGGCCCTGGTGAATGAGGGAGTGCCGACCACAGCCCGACAAAGCGCCGACGAACTGCAACGGGGCGATTTTGTGGTGCAGCGAACCGACCGGTGGGAGATCGACCGGGACACTCTGCGGGCCAGCCTTGGCTCCGACCGTGTGGCCATCCTCGACAGTCGCGAAGCCCAAGAATACGAGGGAGCCACCCCCTATGGTGAGGCGCGCGGTGGGCACATCCCCGGTGCTGTGCATCTCTACTACAAAGAGCTGATGGACATGGCGGGATCCCTGTTGCCGCCCGCTGCAATTCACGCCCGCCTGCAAAAAGCCGGGATCTCTCCAGAAGCCGAGATCGTTGCCTACTGCACAGCCGGGGTTCGCGCCGCTTGGGTCACGGTGGTTTTGACCCACTTGGGCCGGCAGGCCAAAAGCTATTCCGGTTCCATCCTGGAATGGGCAGCCGGGGATCCCCAGGAGTTCCCGCTCCAGCCATGAGGGGATCCCTGCCCACTGTGATCTTGGCCGGATGTGGCTATGGAGCCATCGACGCCTTGCGGGCGCTCAAAGGGCAGGCACGGGTGATCGCCATCAACCCCTATCCCTACAGTGTTAATTCGGGCATGTCCACACGGCTGCTGAGCGGTCGGTTTTCTCTAGAGCTGGTGCGGATCCCTTTGCTGGAGCATATTCAAGCCAACGGCGCCCAGTTTTTGCCGGGGCGAGTCACCCACATCCAACCCGAAGCCCGAACCCTGACCCTGGAGAGCGAAGCCGGGATCCAAACTCTTGCCTACGACTATCTGTTGGTGAATGTGGGCCGGGAGTTGCGCACCATTGATGGGATCCAACATGCCTTTACCATTCGACCGGCAGAACAATTGGTGGCCGCCCGAACTTGGATCCGGCAGTGCTGGCAACGGGCTGCCCAGGGGGATCCGACGCCGGGTCTGTTGACCTTTGTGGTGGCAGGGGGAGGCTGTACCGGCACAGAGCTGATGGGGGAACTCTACGATCTTTGCCGGGAAATGAGCGCAGAAACAGGGATCCCCTTAGCTCAAGCCCGGCTGATCCTGATCCATCGCCAGGCCCATCTGGTCGAGGGCTTCTCGGAACCCTTCCGCCGGGCCGTGGAAAGGGAAATCCGCCGTCTGGGGGTGGAAATCTGGGCCGGATGTCAGGTGAAAGCCTTTGGGCCGGAGCAGGTGTGGCTCTCGGATGGCACCGAGTTGATAGCTCAGACCCGCCTGTGGGCAGGTGGCTTCCAGGCGCCGGCCTGGTTGAGCACCTGCGGCTTGCCGACAGGGCCGACGGGATCCCTGCTTGTGGATCAATACCTGCGGGTGCAAGGCTCAGAGCACATCTTGGCGGTGGGGGACTGCGCTGACTTTGTTTGGGGATCCCGCCTCTTGCCCAAGATCGGCGTGTACGCGGTGCGCCAGGGGCCAATTGCAGCCCAAAACCTGCTGCGGCTCATCCGCGGCCAACCTCTGATCCCCTACCGACCACAGGCCACGGTTTTTGTTTGTGTAACGGTGGGGAACCGCGTTGCCGTTGCCGAGAAAGGCAGGCTGGTCTGGCGCGGCTATGCAGCCACGGTGCTGAAGAACTTTTTTGATTGGCTGTACATGCGCAAACTTAAGCCCCTGCGCTGGCAGGAGTTTTTCTACTGACCCAACCCTGCCAAGAACGGGGTTAAGATCAAGACCGGATGGGTCGAGTTGGGCTTGCTTCCCAGAAATTCTGAATGTCTAGGTTATGGCTGTTCCCAGCAGCAAGGGGGCACAACATTCCAAATCGCAGCGAAGCAGTGCTCTAACTCCCCTCTCTCCTTGTAGGGCAAGCAGTAGCGAGGGTTGACGCAGAGCGCCAGAGAGCATGTTTCAAACTTAATTTTTGGAGTGACTGCACTACCCTTCAGCCCGCCCAAAACTCTTGATTCGTTTTACCGACCTTTGCCGACCGGCCAGAGCAGCGACCAACCAGGAGCAACAATGCCTCTAGATAACCTGCGCGGACTCTATCAGCAAGTCATTCTGGAGCGGTACAAAAAGCCCCACAACTTCGGCAGAGTGGATCCCGTCCACCGCCACCAGCGCGGCCACAACCCCTCCTGCGGCGACACCATCGACCTCACCTTGCAACTGGATCCCAGCCAGGAGCGGATTGTCGATATCAAATTCGAGGGGGCAGGCTGTGCCATTGCCCTGGCCTCTGCCGATCTCATGGCGGATGCGGTGCGGGGGCGCACCATCCCCGAAGCTCTGCAGTTGGTGGAGCGTTTCCAAGCCATGATGCGCGGTGGCGAAGAGTTCCCGCGGGAGCAACGGGCTTTGAACGCCATGAAAGGGGTAGCCCAATTCCCGGTACGCATCAAATGCGCCAACCTGGCCTGGCATGCACTCAAATACGCGCTGGAATCCCCCGAACCCCAGGCTGATGGGTCGGCTTTTGTGAGCAACGAAAACACCGACTAACTTTCCCCAGTTTTACCCTTCTCCCTCGCTACCCTGGGCAAAAGCCTTTCAAGGCTTGCGCAGATTGTTGGTTTCCCAGCTCTGCCCAGGAGCAAACGATGTCGCAGCAGGTGTTGATCGTTGAGGATGATCCCAGTCTTGCTTATGTTCTCAGCCTGTTGCTGGAGCGAGAGAATACAGAGTTTGTGGTGGTTGCTTCGGTTCCCGGTGCCATCAGTCACTGCCAAGCCTCACGACCGGATCTCATCATTCTGGATTTGGAACTGGTTGGCGACGAGGGGTTTGCCCTGCTGGATTGGCTGAACAGGAATCCTCCCGCCAAGCCCATTCCCGTCTTGATCTACACGGCCCGCGATGTGGAGCACCCAGAGCGTATCCGCTGGCAATCTCAAGTTACCGAAATCTACGTCAAAGGGCGCATCAGTCCGACAGAACTCCAAGAACGGGTACACCAACTCTTGGCTGAAACAACATGACCCATCGTCTGCTGATCATCGACGACGAACCCGATATTTGGGAAATGACCCAACTGATCCTGGAAAACTTGGTCGGCTGGCAGATCTTAACGGCGGGATCCGGCCCAGAAGGGATCCAAATCGCTATCCGAGAGCAACCCGAGGCCATCCTGCTGGATGTGACGATGCCGGGGATGGATGGCCCCACCACCTTGGCCCATTTACGAGCTTTGCCGGAAACCCAAAGGATCCCCGTGATCCTTCTAACCGCCAAAGTCCGGGATCCCCAGGATGCCTCTCTTGCTCAGCTTGGAGCCAATGGCCTCATCGGCAAACCCTTCAACGCGGCCACCCTGGCTGCGGACATCTGTGCTCTGCTGGGCTGGGATCCCTGACTCAACCCTGAACCTGCCCCAAAGACCCCTGGGATCCCACCGATATCCGCCAAATCGCGTAGAAGAAACGTACAAATTGCCTACGCAAATCCTCGATGTTTCTCCGTACTTCCACTGATCTCGAGGCTATGATAGGGGCATGAACGTTAGAAATACGGAGGAAACACAGATGCAAGTCAGTGAAGATCTAACCCTGGACTACCGTACTTACCGCATAGCAGCCCTATTGAGCGAGAGCTTCTCTTTGGGAGCACTGCTGGGAGTATCCCTCAAGTGGCAGAACGATGTCTCCTCCGTGAATGAGCCGCGGCCCAGGGCTTCCCATCTTTCCCTGCAGGACATCGAGCAGCGCTACCTCACCTCTTGGCAAAGATAGTCTTCTCCCTTCAAAAACCATCTCTCAAACAGAACCAGCCATGAATACAAGTCTTGACTCTGTTACTCTGCCCTCCAGCATCCAAGAAATCGTGGAGCAGGTGTTCCGCAGCAGCTTCCTCAGCTTGGGCCAAGAGAACCGCATCAATGAGCTGCTCTTTCAGCGGCGCTACTCTGAGGCTGACCTGGAACTGTTGGACTGCCTAAGCTTGGCGTTGCTGAACCATCAAATTGAGACGGAAAAACGTTCTGCGGCAAAAGCTGCCTGACCCCCAAAACGCATCAAGTTCCTCCAAAGCAAAAGGGGATCCCAGCTGGATCCCCTTATTTGTCGAATCTGAGTCCAGTGACCTAGCTGATCTCCAAGGAAAACCCTGGAAGCGCCCCGGCAAGCATTCCAGAGTTCTTGCAGGATGTGGGGACTAGACCGCAACGGTCTTCTTCACCTGAGCCGCCAAAGCTCCAGAAGCATACTTGGCTGCCATCTCATCCAAGGTAACCACCGGAACTTTGGTGCCATGGCCAGCACAGCCGAAGGCAATGTAGCGCTCAGCACAGACTTTTTGCATTTCCTTGATGGAAGGCTTGAGGAAGTGGCGGGGATCAAACTCTTTCGGATTCTCGGCCAGGGCGCGGCGCACGGCAGCCGTGATGGCCAGGCGGTTGTCGGTGTCGATGTTTACTTTGCGCACTCCATTTTGGATGCCCCGCTGAATTTCTTCCAGCGGCACACCGTAAGTCTCGGGAATGGAGCCGCCGTATTCGTTGATGATGTCGATCAGCTCCTTGGGCACCGAGGAGGAACCGTGCATCACCAGGTGAGTGTTGGGCAGGCGGCGGTGGATCTCGGCGATACGCTCCATGTCCAGAATGTCGCCGGTGGGCTTACGGGAGAACTTGTAGGCGCCGTGGCTGGTACCAATGGCTACGGCCAGCGCATCCACCTGAGTTCGCTCCACAAAGTCCACCGCTTGGTCGGGGTCGGTGAGGAGTTGGTCATGGCTGAGCGCCTCTTCCGCGCCGTGGCCATCTTCCGCTTCCCCACGGCCCGTTTCCAGGGATCCCAGGCAGCCCAGTTCTCCTTCCACGCTTACCCCGATTGCATGAGCCACTTTCACCACCTCGGAGGTCACGGCCACGTTGTACTCGTAGCTGGCCGGGGTTTTGGCATCTTCTTTGAGGGATCCATCCATCATGACGCTGGTGAAGCCATTGCGGATGGCGGAATAGCAGGTAGCCGGGCTGTTGCCGTGGTCTTGGTGCATGGCGACGGGGATGTGGGGGTAGGTCTCCACTGCCGCCAGGATCAGGTGCCGCAGAAAGTTCTCGCCCGCATACTTGCGTGCCCCTCGAGAGGCTTGCAGGATAACGGGGCTGTTGGTTTCATGGGCTGCCTGCATGATTGCTTGGATCTGCTCCATGTTGTTGACGTTGAAGGCAGGAATGCCGTAGCCATGTTCGGCGGCATGATCCAGCAGCGTCCGCATTGCAACGAGAGCCATCGGTTACCTCCTGAGGTGCTGACCTAGTGCGTATGAGATTTGCTTACCGTTGATCTTAAGATACTTTTTACGTTTTGGCGGATAAGCCGCCGGGGATCTGCGCATCTTGCCGAGGGATCCTTGCAGCTATTGGCCGTGATGCTCGCGCTCAGGCGCAACAGGCGCACCGACATCTTCAGATACAGTGGGGAGGGGCAAGACTGTTGGGCGCTTGCATCGAGGATGGTTCTGCCCATGCCCGCCTAATTGATCTCTTACCTCAATTGATCTCTTTCAGTTTTGTGTTGTTCGCCCGGAGGAATGGGAACGTGCGTTGCGATCGCTGGCCGGTCTTGGGTGCAAAGCCAACAAGGGCTCTGTCCTGCTGGGGCAAAAGGCTGCGCTGGGTGCGAGGAACCGGTTTGGCAATGGCCTGCTGGGCAGTGGCGGGCCTTCGGTCGGCAGCTTGGGGGATCCCTGGGCAATCTCCGGATCAAGCGGCAGCCTGGGTGAGGGACAATCCTGTGCTGCGGCCCCGTCCGGGCGAAACCCTGAACATCAACCGAGTGGAGCCAGATGGATCCCGCTTTACGTTCTTGGCTTCGGTGGCTCCGCCGGGACGGATCATCAACCCGCTGGATCGGGAGACGATTCGCTCGGAACGGATGACGTTCTTTCGCCCCCAAGGACTGACAGCAGAGGATCTCTTTCAAGCCATTCGCGATGTCTATGGGCCGGAGATCGCCGCCGATCTGGATCAGGCAGTGGAGGTGATTCGCTACCCATCCCCAGAAGCTCTGGCAGGCAGTCCGGGCTATACCTTGGCCCTTGCCATCCAAGGGGTGGTGCTGCGGGGAAACCAATTTGTGTACTGGCTGGAGCTGACGCAAAACCCCGATGGCCGTGTACAGCAGGGGCAGGTGTGGGTGTTCCAAGAGGAATGGCTACCCAAGGTGGAAGGGGAGTTGGCGGAACGTTTCCCCTTGCAGGTGATGACCCGTTGAGGGGCCCCCAATCTTTATCCCCGAGGAGAAGGGCGCTCAGGGGCGGAGGGAGTTGCTGACATCCAAAGCCGGCAATTCCACCCGCTCCACCTGGGGCCGAAAGCCCAACCAAGGGGCGGCCAACTGGGCAAACCGCTCTGGATCCCCGCTCACACAGAAACGGTGGGGTTCCTCCTGGGCAGCGGTCGAGGGGCGGCGCAAGCCCCACAAGCTCAATTCGCGGGCCAGGGATCCCACCAGCGCCATCCCTGGATCTACCCGTTTGACCGAGGACGGCAGCAAAGGCTTCAGGATTGGATCCAGCAGGGGGTAGTGAGTACAGCCATAGACAAGAGTATCGATCCCCTGTTGCAACAGCGGTTGCAGGTAGCGTTCAGCCGCCTGTCGCAGAGCAGGGCTATCCAGCCATCCGGCTTCAATGAGAGGGACGAACTCAGGGCAGGCCTGCTCCCAACAGTAAACGGGGTACGGAAAACGTTTGGGATCCAGAGCGCTGTACTCTTGAATGGCTCTTGAGTAAGCGCGACTCTTGACCGTGGCCACCGTGGCGAGCACCCCAATGCGGGATCCTTGGGCCAGTGCTGCCTGGGCGCCGGGCAGGATCAACCCCAGAACGGGCAGGGCAAACTCCTGCCGCACCTGTTCTAGGGCCAAGGCCGAGCTGGTATTGCAGGCCATCACCACCAGCTTCACCGGCTGCGCCTGCATCCATGTCAGAATTTGCCGCACAAAGGCCAGGATCTCCTCTGGCGAGCGTTCCCCATAGGGTACCCGTGCCGTGTCGCCGAAGTAGATGAGCCGTTCGTGGGGGAGCCGACGGCGCAAAGCTCGCCAAACCGTCAGCCCGCCCAAGCCGCTGTCAAACACCCCAATTGGCCAACTGGGATCTGGCTCTGATTTCCACTCCCACTGCATGCTCCATTCTCCTCAACACCTTGGCCTAAGCTGCTGTATCCTACCCTGCTTTCGAGAATCTCGGCGACAGATTTCCTGCCTTCCCTCTGAGATCAACTGGGCCAACTGGATCGTCAATTCGATCAGTTAAGGATCAATTGAGAGATCCGATAGACATGAACAAGCTCAGCCAACGGCTAGCGGCTGCGCAAGAAGGTCTCAATACCATCGGCAATAGCCCGCGCCAAAATAGCCTGATATTCGGCAGTAGCCAATTTTCGCCCTTCGGTTGGGTTGGTTACATATCCCAACTCCAGCAGCACGGAGGGCATACCCACAGGTGTTTCCCGCACCATAAAAAAGCGGGCCCGTCTCACCCCCCGGTCAGCAGCGCCGGTAGCCCTGACCAAGCTGCGGTGTAAGATGGCGGCCAGCTCGGCGCTATCGGGTCGCAGGTAATAGGTCTCGATGCCGTGAATGCCGGAGCGATCCAGGGCGTTGGCATGAATGCTCACCAGGAGGGCAGCGTTGGCCTGAACGGCCATATCCACCCGCGGTTGCAGCAGCACTTCCCGGTCATCGGTGCGGGTCATCACCACCCCGTACCCCCGCTCCTGCAACAGTCGTCGTACCTGGTGGGAAATAGAGAGCACGATGTCCTTCTCCTGGATCCCATCCACCCCGATGGCACCGGGATCCCGTCCCCCGTGGCCGGGGTCGATGGCAATGACCGTCCGGTTCAGAGATTGGGGGGTGGAAGGGGAGGCAGGGCCGGGCGTCTGCGGCTGAGGTATTGGTGGAGGAGCATTCAGAGGTCGCAGCTCCAAGGTAATGCGGCGGGATCCCTGGCCGGGGTTGGGCTCGAAGACATTGAACTCCTCGGCGGGCTGCACCAGAATGCTGACCGTGCGGGCATCTTCCTGGACAAAGCGGATCCGCTCCACCGGCCCTCCAACCGGCAAGCCGGGATCCGGCATAGACTGGGGCAGGCGAGCGGGCGCCACGTTGATGCGGTAGCCACCACTCTCGGGATCCCAGCCGGCCCGGTAGAACATGAATCCATCGGCGCTGATGATCAACCGGTTGCCCTGGAGCTGAACCGATTGCAACGTGGCCAGCGGCCCACTGCTGTTGACAGAGCTGACCTCGGGCAAAAGGCTGGCCTGGGCAGCACCGCCGGCAGGCTGGATCCAGATCCCACCTCGCTGTGGGTCGTAGCGGGCTTCCCAGTCGCCACCGGAGGAATCCACATCCAGCACTACCCGAGCAACGGTGGGCTCAAACTGCCCGATACGCAGCCGCGAAACCCCCAGACGGTTGATGACATAAGCTCGCTGGGTGAGGGCAGGGCTGAGGGTGGTGTTGAGAAAATCCACCACTACCCGATCCGGATCGAGGATGCGCCGCACCGTAGTGGAGGGGCTGCCTTGGGTACGGATAAAAAAGCCTTCTGCTTGCGGGGATACCTCTAAAATTTGATGGCCGGAGCGGGAGACAGGCAGGGGTGGGGGGGATCCGACAGCTTGGCTCTGGGGCAGTGGGATGGGAGCTGATGAGCCGGCAGATGAGGGGGGAAACAGCGGCGAAGGGGGAGCGGCCTGGGTGAATTGAACGGCCCAGCGGGAGGGGCCGGCGGTGAGCAGTTGCAGGTGGTTAAGGCTGAGGGGCTGATCCGGCTGCAGATAGAGCACAAAACGGGTGATGGTATCCGTAAGCTGGCTAATCTGCACAGAGGCGACACGGCCTGCAAAGGTCTGGGTCTGGGGCTCCCGTCCGAAGCGGGTGTTGGGAAAATCCAGCACCACTCTGGGGGGGTTTTGCAGAACAAACAGGAAAGGCCGCACCTCTCCCTGTGTATTGACTTCCAGCCGCCCCTGCTGAGGGTCGTAGTGCCAGCGGTCGATGCGAGATAACCCTGGGATTGTGGTCGTCTGGGCCTGGACAGAGGGAGGGGGAAACAGTCCTGCTCCCGCCAAGCTCAACAGCAGCATCGCCCCCCATATCCGCCTTGACCTCGGCTTGCCGAATTCAGGCATGACCTTCCATCCACTCCCCACACCTGCTGCCCTCAACTATACCAACCTGCCCTCGGAGCAGCCTGGGAAGGAGCGCAATTCCGCTCTTGCCTGCAGGGCTGGGGGATGATGGGTAGAGGCTCGCCCCTTCTTCTTCCTGCTTGTTCTCCGGCGAGGTATCTTGGGATGCCCAAACCACCGGATCTCCTAACCCTGGCCCGAGCTGGACACGCCCAGTCGATTGTGCAGGTTGTGCGGATGGAGCTGCTGCGGCGTCGCTGGTGTGCTCGAGTAGACTTTGCCGACGAGACCCTGCACGTCCACCTGCTGGGATCCCTGTACCAGCCTGCGCTCTCCCCCCAAGTTGCCGCTGCCCAACTGTTTCTGATCTTGAAGCAACTGCGGATCCCACGGCTGGAGCAAGTGGAAATTTGCGCTTTCCGCGGCTCACGTTTGCTCTGGCGGCAGAGCCTAAAGCTGGGATCCCGGCGGCGTTGGGATCGGTTTTCTTTTGGCAACTGGTCGGTGAACGCTTGGGCTTACCCGGCTGCGTTTGCGGTGGCCCTGATGGTGAACAACATAGGCTTGTTGCAGTTGTTGCATTTGCCTCTTCACATTTGGATCCACGAACTTGGCCATGCCACCGTCGCCTGGTGGAGCGGGTATCGGGCTTTGCCTCTGCCCATCGGCTGGACAAGCGTTAGCTCGCAGAGGGATCCCTTTGTGTATTTTGGAATCCTCTTTTTACTGATTCTACTCTTCTGGTCAGCCCGCAAGGAGCGGATTGGGTGGCTGCAGGTGCTGGCCATCTTTCTTGCTCTATTGCAGTTTTACATGACCTGGCTGATGCCCAATCGCACCTGGGAGATGTTGTTTGTCTTTAGCGGCGTTGGAGGAGAATTTTATCTCAGCACCTTTCTGATGGCCAGCTTTTATTTTCCCTTGCCAGATCGTTGGCGATGGGACTCTTTGCGATTTGTCGTGCTGGGGATCGCGAGCAGCAGCCTGTGGAGAAGCTTTTGGGAATGGCACAGCATCAGACTGGGATTGGCCGAGGTTCCCTGGGGAACTTTGTTGGGCGGCCAAGGAGATGCCAGGGGGGATATGAACCGCCTAAACTACGACTTTGGCTGGAGCACCGATCGAATTATCCAAACCTACACTTTTTTAGGGAACCTGTGTGTTTTCGTCGTATTGAGCCTATATGTTCTATTCCTGTTGCGGGCAAATGATGAGATTTGGCTGTATCTGCGAGCAAAGCTTATTCTTTGGATGGATGGTTTGATAGGCTCCAGTTCAAGGAAACGTTCTTAAGATCCTCTTGTACTGAACATTGCCCCAACTACAACTTTTTCCGGCAGCACCAGCTACATCCGGTGCAAAATGAGCTCTTGGGTAAAAGGGATCCCGCTTATCTCCAGAACTTCCCTAGTGTCCAACTCGATTCCTCAAGGGGGCAGGATCATTTTGGTTTTGGACTGCAGCTTTGCCGGTTGGGAATTGCTCCAACCACTCCGTTGAGCTCAGAGGGCGTTTGTGGTGCCCATCTGGGCAATGATTGGGCGGGAGAAGCGGCACCCCTATCAGGTTGGAGATGGCCTGTTGAGCATTCGCTCTATCCTGAGGGATATGTATAGACAAACTTCCTCTGCAACGGTACTTTACCCATGTCAGCCGCCTTCTCTTGGCCCTACCGCACCCCAGGGATCCCAGACTCTGCCTTTGAACGCATCCCAGGGATCCCGATGAGCCCTCGTGAGGTGCGCGTGTTGGTGCTAAGCCAGTTGCGCCTGGGAGAGAACCACTGCCTATGGGATATCGGCGCCGGAACCGGCACCATTGCCATTGAAGCAGCCATTCTGTGCCCCAAAGCTCGCGTGATCGCCATCGAGCGAGATGCAGAGGTGGTCAGCCTGATCGAGAGCAATTGCCGGAAATTTGGCCTCGCCAACGTGCAGGTGATTCAAGGTACTGCCCCCGATTGTCTGCAACACCTTTCTCCGGCACCGGATCGCATCTGCATTGAGGGAGGCCACCCCCTACGCGAGATCTTGGAAGCCTGCTGGAGCCATCTCAGCCCCAACGGGCGGGTCGTGGCGACGACCAACTCTTTGGATGGGCTCTACGGCCTTTCTGCCGGCCTGGCCGCTGTGCGGGCTCATCATGTGGAGGTGATTCAATCGGCGGTGAACCGCCTGGAACACCGCGGTCGGACTCAAATGCTGCTGGCACTGGATCCCACCTTTGTTTTGAGCGGAGAAAAAATGGGCTAAGTTTTGTGTAAACTGTTTACATTTTTTGGTAAATCTTTTCCTAAGGTGATGGATAAAAGTGGATTGATTTATCTCGGCTGTCTTAGAACCAGCAGAAAAGATTGGGTCACCCAAACCTTAAGCTATACTGATATTTCTCGATCCCAAACTCAAATCTGCTTTTATACCAGATAAGAGAGCTGGGAAACCCAATAGCTATGGATCAATTCCAACACCCCTTTCAGGAGTCACGGGAAGTCAAACTGCGGCAACTGTTGATTCGGGAGCGCTGGCCGGAAATGCTGAAAGGCTGCCGGGCTTGCATCCATTGGGACGACTTCAAGCGACCGGAATGCTGTGGTGATTGCGGCATCGGGGATCGACGCAGGCAAGCAGTAGCCGAAGAAAGCCCACCCAGCAAGTCCCCAGGCATTTAGGGTTCGCAAGCTTCCCAAATTGGGATCCCAGCTCCTGCAGTAACTTTGCCGCCATCCTCCTGGAAAATCTGGTGATCCAGGTCGCCAACGGGGTGGTGCAACCCCTGCTCAACTGCTTTCCCCACCATGAATCGGTGAAGCAACGGTTTTATCGCCGCAACCTGCTCTCTACCCGGGAAACCGAACGGCTCCGCAACCAACTTTCCCAACGCTACCGCTGGCAACGCTACTGGGACGAACCCCGGGCGATTTTTGAGAGTTGTTATCAACTTTTGCGTATCCAAGACCAGGCGATTGTCCTGTACCCGGTGTATGCGGGGCGCACGGCGGAACTGGCCCAACTCCGGGGCATTCCCTGGCTGGTCACCCTCTGGTTGGAGTTTCAAGATGCGGTGGCACCCATACTGCGGGCGGTGGCAAATTACATTGGCCGTACCAGTGCCTACCTGCTCACCCGGATCATTGGGCGGGGCTTGGGCTTGATTGGGCGGGGGATTTTGCAGGGTATTGGCAGTACATTGCAAAACAATCGCTCCCAAGAATCCTCCCAGTTATAATCCATCCCATCCGTAATATTTGATAACAATTTGGCGTCCTGAGCATTAAAACTTGCTTAAGGCAGGGGCGCCGTCGGGTTGCCTTTGTGTTAATTGAATTGAATTGAGAATAATATTTATTATGTTCAGGTCTAAAGTTATTACAAACGCCACTAATAATCAAGGAGGTTCTGGTGCCACATTCAGGGAGTCAGCCGGGAAATAACGGTCAAAAACTGGGTTTTACCTATGTCAACGAGGCGGCAGTGAGCCGGGCTAAGCCGGGAATTGCTAGTGAAGGTAATTTGCAAATAATGCCCCTATCTCAAATGCGGGCAGGGGAACGGGTGCGGGTGGTGCGGGTGGATTGTGATGATGCCAATCCCCGGTTGGTGGGCATGGGCATTACCCAGGGGGCGGTGCTGACGGTGCTGAGCCATCTGGATTCCGGGTCGGTGCTGGTGGAATGTCAAGGTCAGCGGTGGGGGTTGGGGGCGGGTATGGCGGAACGGATTGGTGTTGAGCGATGGGAGGCGGCAATGCCCAGGATGACCTTGGGGGAGGCGACTATTGGCAGTCGGGTGCGGGTGGTGGGCTATGCGCCGGGAGCGGGGGATTACAAGCGGAAATTGCTGGGGATGGGCTTAACGCCGGGGACGATCCTGCAGGTGAAACGCCATGCGCCCTTGGGAGACCCGACGGAAATTGAGGTGCGGGGGTTTGCCCTGAGTCTGCGCAAAGGGGAAGCAGCGGCATTACAGGTAGTGCCGGTGGAGGGAGAAGCAAATTTAGGGAGCGATGGGCAATGAGCAAGCGGACGATTGCCTTACTGGGAAATCCCAACTGTGGGAAAACGACCCTATTCAATGCCTTGACGGGGGCGCGCCAACGGGTGGGGAATTGGCCCGGGGTGACGGTGGAACGCAAGGAGGGCACCTACCGGGATCAGGGGCAAACGGTGACGGTGGTGGATTTGCCGGGGATTTATTCCCTGGATGTGGCAGCGGGGGGCACGGGGCTGGATGAACAGGTGGCACGGGATTACCTGCTCAGCGGTGAAGCCAACCTGGTGGTGAATATCCTGGATGCCAGCAATCTGGAGCGGAATCTTTACCTGACGACCCAGCTTTTGGAAATGGGGGTGCCGCTGGTAATTGCCCTGAACATGATGGATCAAGCGGAAGGGCGGGGGATACGGATTGACGTGGCTGGTTTGCAACAGCGGTTGGGCTGTCCGGTCGTGCCTTTGTGTGCCCATCGGGGGCGGGGGGTGGCAGAACTTAAGGCAGTCATCCGGCAGGCATTGACCCAGCCGCAGGGGGCGGGGGTGCGCCCTGTTTATCCCCCGGTGATCGAGCAAGCCTTTACCGAACTTTCCTATACAGCAGGTCTGGGTTCCCCTTGGGCGGTGCTGTACGGGTTGCAAGCGGTGGATGGGGCGAACGTTGCACCGGTGTTAGAAACCCATCGGCAGGAGATTTTTCAAACCTTGGGGGAAGACATTGACCTCTTGGTTGCCGATGTCCGTTACACCTGGATTCGGGAGGTGATGGGGGCGACGGTCACTTTCGCTGGGCAGGTTAGCCAAACGCTTTCGGATCGGATTGACCGCTGGGTGTTGCACCGGTGGCTGGGGATTCCCATCTTCCTCGGGGTGATGTACCTCATGTTCTTCGTGGCGATGAATGTGGGGGGAGCCTTTGTGGATTTTTTTGATATAGGGGTGGGCACGATTGCGGTGAAGGGCACGGCGCATCTGTTGACCCAACTCCATGCACCCGGCTGGTTGATTGGGCTGTTGGCGGACGGGGTGGGGGGTGGCATTCAAACGACGGCGACCTTCATTCCCCAAATTGGCTTATTGTTTGTCTTTTTATCAGTGTTGGAGGATTCCGGGTATTTGGCGCGGGCGGCGTTTGTGATGGACCGGCTGATGCGGTGGATTGGCTTGCCGGGGAAGTCCTTTGTGCCGATGCTGGTGGGGTTTGGGTGCAATATCCCCGCCATTATGGCGACCCGTACCCTGGAAAATCGGCGGGATCGGTTGATGACGATTCTGATGAACCCGTTTATGTCCTGCGGGGCGCGGCTGTCCGTGTATGCCCTGTTTGGGGCGGCGTTTTTTCCGAAAAATGCCCAAAATGTGGTGTTTCTGCTCTACCTGATTGGCATTGGGGCGGCGGTGTTTACGGGTTTGGTGATGAAAAGCACCCTGCTACAGGGGATAGCGGCTCCCTTCATTATGGAATTGCCGCCCTACCATTTGCCCACGCTCAAGGGGGTAGCCATCCACGCCTGGGGACGGTTGCAAGCGTTTATTACCAAAGCGGGGCGGATGATTATCGTGATGGTGGTGATTTTGGGCTTTTTAAATTCGGTGGGAACGGATGGTTCCTTTGGGAAACAGGACAGTACCGATTCCCTGCTCAGTGCGGTTGGGCGGCAGATTACGCCGGTATTTGCACCGATGGGCGTGCAACCGGAGAATTGGCCGGCAACGGTGGGGATATTTACCGGGACGTTTGCCAAGGAGGTGATGGTGGGAACCATGAATTCCCTCTATGGGCAGTTGGCGCAGGCGGAAGCGGCAGATAGTGGGGAACCACCGGCGGCATTTGACCTGTGGGGTGGTCTCCAGGAAGCAGTTGCCAGCATTCCCCAAAATTTTGCCGCCCTAGGGGAGCAGTTGCTGGACCCGCTGGGGATGGGGGTAGTCCGCAGGAGTGGGGATGAGGAGGCAGTGGCGGAGGAGTTGGGGGTGCAGACGACTACCTTTGGGCAAATGGCTTCCCGCTTTGGCAGTACCACGGCGGCGATTGCGTTTCTGCTGTTTGTCCTGCTGTATTTCCCCTGTGTGTCGGCAACGGCGGCGGTTTATCGGGAAACCAATCTGGGCTGGACGGTGTTTATCGCTTGTTGGACAACCGGGCTAGCCTATTGGGTTGCCACCTTTTATTACCAGTTCATGACTTTTAATGAACACCCCGCACGTTCCCTGTTGTGGGTATTGGGACTCATGCTGGTACAGTTGGGGGTTTTGTGGGGATTGCGTGCCGTCAGTAGCCCCCGTTTGCGGCGGGTACCCTCCGGGAGGTAAGGGATGCTCTTGCAAGACCTACAACGTTATCTGCAAACGCACCGGCAAGTTTCGTTGACCAAATTATGTCAACACTGGCAAATGGATGCGGATGCCCTGCGTCCGATCCTGGATGTATTAATTCGCAAAGGGCGGGTGCGCCCCGTACACCAGCGGAAGTGTGGGGGCTGTCACTCCTGCGCCTCAACGGATTTAGAACTGTACGAGTGGGTAGAAAAACCATCTTAATGGGGGATCAATTTTAGGGATAAGTCGTGTTGTTCAGAACGTTTTTCAGAATAAATTACGAGCCAACCGAATGTACCAATTAAGTGAATTGTTGGAATTTCTGAGTAATTTCTAAGTCAGCAAAACGGCGAATAAACCGCACAGCGCAATACCATCAAAAACCCCAGCCCCACCAATACTAAGAATGCCTGGAGTCATCCGCTCAATTTGGGGCAGGTGTAACAGGTCAGCCCCAATTAGTGTTCCCAATACACCGCCAGCAAAGGCAATCGGTGCTGCCACAACATCAGACCCCGCCGTTAATAGCACAGAAGTCATCGCCGCCGTTAGGGGAGCAATCAAGGCATTCATTTGAATCCCAATCCCCGGCACCACCTGGGCAGAATAATAACTAACTATTGTCACCACAGCCGTGACAAGCACAATCAAAATTGGCGAAACACAGGTAAACTGATAAATGGCCAATAGGGTTGGAATCAGACCACCCCCGACATTCAACGCCACAATCGTTTTCTGTTCAATTCGCCTTAAGGGAATACCCCAAAAGAAGCGCATCGTCCACAATCGATCCAAATCAGGTACCATAGCTACTTTGGAAACTCTCTCATAAAGGGGGATATTAATCGTACTCCCAATAATTACTAGGGTCAGCAGCACAAGAGATAGGTTAGGAGAAAATCCGAGCTTTGCAACAGCAACTTGAACCGCATCTAGGGTAACCACCAACCAGAGAAACGGGAAGGCTAAGAGCAGGAGTAAAAAGAGTAGATAGGCAGTCGCTTCCCTTCGGGGAAGTGGAATTAATGGAAACTTGAACGGATTAGCCAACACGGATCCCTTCAGCCCCGGTCGCTTCCCTTCGGGGAAGTGGAATTAATGAAAACAAACAAACTATGGCAGCCAGGGAAACTGGCGAAAGTTGGGGGGGCGCTTTTCCAAAAAGGCGCGTTTGCCCTCAGCAGCTTCTTCGGTCATGTAGAACAGCAACGTCGCATCTCCGGCCAGCTCCTGCAGCCCCACCTGCCCATCGCAGTCGGCGTTGAAGGCGGCTTTGAGGCAGCGGATGGCCAAGGGGCTGTGCTGGAGAATCTCTTGCGCCCAGCGGATCCCTTCAGCTTCTAGCTCTTCCACTGGCACCACGGCATTGACCAGACCCATCTCTAGGGCTTGGGCTGCGGTGTATTGGCGGCAGAGGAACCAAATCTCGCGGGCTTTTTTTTGCCCCACCACTCGCGCCAGGTAGGCGGCCCCAAAGCCCCCATCGAAGCTGCCCACCCTAGGGCCGGTTTGCCCAAAGATGGCGTTGTCGGCGGCAATGGTCAGGTCGCAGATGAGGTGCAAAACATGGCCACCCCCGATGGCGTAGCCTGCCACCAGGGCAATCACCACCTTGGGCAAAGAGCGGATGATGCGCTGCAGATCCAGCACATTGAGACGAGGGATCCCGGCCTCATCCAGATAGCCAGCCTCGCCCCGCACGCTTTGATCCCCACCGGCACAAAAGGCATACTTGCCGTCGCTGTGGGGCCCTGCCCCGGTCAACAACACCACCCCGATACGGGGATCCTCTCGCACATCGGCAAACGCATCGATCAGCTCGGCAACAGTTTTGGGGCGAAAGGCGTTGCGCTTGTGGGGACGGTTGATGGTGATCTTGGCAATGCCATCCGTTTTTTCGTAAAGGATGTCTTCGTAGAGCTTGGCCGTCTGCCACATGGTGTCTGGGTGTATCTGCTTGGGATGCCCGGCTGGCTGACGCGGGCGGCATGGGCGGGTTCATTATAGAGGAGCCCTTGGGTGCTGTGAACTGCTACCGCGAACGGCCTGAAAAGGCTGGGTGAAACGGTTGGTCGCTTGGATGAGGGCTTCCACCAATCCTTCCAGAGTATACTCCTGCGCTTCGATATCCACCCGACCGAATGCGGCTTTGCAGGTTTCGGCGGTTTTGGGGCCGATGGCGGCAATCTGCACCGGTGGATCCCACACCTCTGGGCCCAGCCCTGCCTGCCGGATCAAGTGGGCAAAATGCTGCACCGTCTTGGAGCTGGCAAAGGTGAGGATGTCCACCTGACGGGCCTTCAGAGCCTCCACCACCTGGGGATCCGCTGTCGCCGGACAGGCAGACTGATAGGCGGCCACCTCCACCACCTCTGCCCCTCGCTGCCGCAAACCCTGTACCACCTCCTCCCGGCCTCCCGACTCCACTCTGGGAAAGAGAATCCGCTGCCCTGAGATCGGCTCCGGCCAAACTTGAAGCAGGGCCTCGGCCACAAACTCTTGGGGCATGAGATCGGGATGGATGCCGTACTGGGCGAGCACGGAAGCGGTCTTGGATCCCACCACCGCCACTTGTACGGGGTGGAGAGCCCGACTGTCCCGACCTTGCCGGTGCAACCGCTCAAAGAAAGCCTGCACCCCGTTGGCCGAAGTCAGCAACAGCCAGTTGAATTGGCCCAGGCGGGCAATGGCGGCATCCAAGGGATCCCAGCTCGTGGGCGGCTGGATCACCAGGGTCGGCATCTCCAGCACCCGCGCTCCCTGGGCCTGTAGCAGCTCCCGAAAAGCTGGTGATTGCCCCTCGGAACGGGTGACGAGAACCGTCTTGCCTGCCAGGGGAGCCGGCGGAGGCAAAGGAGGGATCCCCGGCAAAAAGTCCTGCCGCAGCCGCACCACCTCCCCAACCACCAGTAGGCCCGGCAACTTTGCCTGACTCTCCCCCTGCTGCAGCTCGGCCAAGGTGCCCACCCACACCTGCTGCTCTGCTTGCCCCGCCCCCCAGATCAAGGCCACCGGTCGGTCTGCCGGGATCCCAGACTCCACCAGCCGTGCGCCAATGTGCTGTCGCTGCCGGGATCCCATCAAAATCACCAAAGTATCCAACTGGGCCAAAGCGCCCCAGGGCAGAGCTTCCAGCTCGTGGGCGGTGAGAACGGCAAAAGCGCGGCTCAAGTGTTTATCCGTTAACGGGATCCCTGCCCAAAAGGGGCCAGCCAGCGCCGAAGACAGCCCCGGCCAAATCTCAAACGGACAGCCCGCCTCCCTAAGGGCTTGGATCTCCTCGCGAGCGCGGCCAAAGATCAAGGGATCCCCTGACTTGAGGTGAACCACCTGTTTGCCTTCTCGGCAGCGCTGGATGAGCCAGTGGATGCCCTCCTGGAGGCTTCCTGGCCCAGAGCGTCGCCACACCTGCGCCTGCGGCGGCAACTCTGCCAACAAGCGCTCATCCACCAGCTCGTCGATCCAGATAGCCTCAGCCTGCCGTAGGATCTTCAGTGCTCCCTGCGTCAGGCCCGCCCGCCCGCCCAGCCCTGCCCCCACTAGATACACCTTGCCCATGCCCTACCCCTTGGAATGTCGATCTTGCCCCTTGTAAGAAGGGGATCCCGCTTGCTTTGCAAATATAAATCGAAGACGCCTCCCAACAGCTCCTCTTCCAAGGGGTGGCCAGCCTGAGGAAAAACTGGTCTACTTGCGAGATACTGAAAGCGTGGCCGCCTGAGGATCCCTGCCTATGTCCGGTGTAACTCTAGAGCCTTGGCCGCGGCGGCGTTTTTTGGCCAGTGGAGCTGCTCTGCTAGCAGTAGGAGCGGGCTCCCGCCCCTCTTCGGCCAGATCCCGGCCCTTGCGACTGGTCACCAACTGGTACGCCCAGGCCGAACACGGCGGCTTTTACCAAGCCCTGGCCACCGGCATCTACGCCGACTACGGTCTGCAGGTGGAAATCCGCATGGGGGGAACGGCGGTTAACGTGCTGCAACTGCTAGCCGGGGGAGCGGCAGATTTTGTGCTCGGCGGCAGCCCCGACGCTCTGGCGGCTCTGCAAGCTGGGATCCCTGTTCTCACCGTGGCCGCCTTTTTCCAGAAGGATCCCCAGTGTCTCTTGGCCCATCCAGGGGTGGGCATCGAGCGCCTGGAAGACCTGCGGGGCAAGCCCATCTGGGTGTCACCGGGGGCCAACCTCACCTACTGGCCTTTTTTGCGGGCCAAATTTGGCTTTACCGACGAGCAGAAGCGCCCCTACAACCTCAGCCTCACGCCCTTCTTGCTGGACAAGTCTTCTGCCCAGCAGGGCTATGTGACCTCCGAGCCCTTCCGCGTGCGCCAGGAGGGGGGCTTTGATCCCGTCGTTTTTCTGCTGGCCGACTACGGCTATTCCCCCTACGCCACCACCCTGGAGACCACCCGCCCCTTTGCCGAACAGCACCCGGAGCAGGTGCGAAAATTTGTAGCTGCCTCCATCCAGGGCTGGCAGAGCTACCTAGAGGATCCCCGCCCCGGCAATCGCCTCATCCGCCAAGACAACCCCAACATGAGCGAGGCCCTCCTGGCCTACGCCCACCAAGCCCTAAAAGACTACGGCCTTCTCACCAGTGGAGATGCCGCCACGCTGGGGATCGGCGCCATGACCCACCAGCGCTGGCAAACCTACTTTCAGGAGATGGTGGCCCTGGGGATCGGCGCAGCGGGTCTGGAGGTTCGCCAAGCCTATACCCTCGACTTCCTCCCCGGCCCCACTGCCTAAGGGATCCCCACTTCCATCGCCGCCAAACTGTGCAAAAGCGGGGATCCCTGCATCCCCAGCTCATGGCGCCGGTGCATTTGGTTTGTCAGCAAGTAGGCCAAAGGTGGGTGGCCGCTCAGCCGTTGGCGGGGGTGGGGCAGATGGTCGTTGCCGAACTGGTGGCGGTACTCCTCCGAGTCGATAAAGGCATTGACCATGGCCTGCAAGCCCTGGTGCACCAAAATGTCGTGGTAGGCGGCCACCTCCTCCTTGCTGGCCGGGGCCCGTCCCAAAAAGTGCTTGAAGCCCTGCTCTACACAGCGGGTGTTGCAGCCGGCACTGAAAAAGAGTTGCCGGTAGAGCCGGGATCCCCCAATCTGGCGAACCAAGCGCTTAATCCCGATCCGCCCCCGCAAGAAGTCCTGCTCGATTTTCTCCAGCTCTCCTGTTTTCTCGTGCTGGTAGGGCTGGCGTTCCAAAAGCTGTTGGTAGGCAGCCCGCAACAGGTTTTGCAACGTTTGCGGATCCCGCTGGCGTGGTTCCATGGCAATAGCTCCCAATCGACAGAACTGACAAAAACAGACAAAACGAGGGGCTACTTTAAAGAAATGGCCAAGAGAGTAGCGAATGGCTCAATACGCTTTTACGGCAAACTTCAGCACATCCTTCTGTAACAAAATTGCCAATAAAAGACCGTGAAGGTTCTACTTAAGATTTACCTTGCCGACAGAACGACCGGGGGAGATCTGCGATAAATATTTACGAAAGGATTGTCATTTTCTCCAATTTACGTAATTTCACTTTGTAACTTTCTAGCCGATAAAAAAATTCCGTGTTTATTCGTAGTTAAGTATTATGACACTTCCATCCAGAATAACCTGCTCCAGATCCAGAATATAAGTTAAGTAAAGAATGCAGCCTCTCCCAGGGTCACAGGTGCAGGGCTCATCATTTGAAGTGCTCTGGTGAAGTGCTCTGGTTTGATTGACTGGGGACTCAGGTGTTGCTGTAGACCTGCAAGGGGGCTGCAGGGGAAGGGATCAATCAATTTTTGTGATTGGTTTGCGTTGCTTATGCAGTAGATCCTGCCCGCCGGGGTTTTTTGTCTGCCCTTAGCGTTTGGATCCCATCTATGGTTAAACAAATCCGGCTAGAGCCTTTATCTCGTGTCTCAGAGGTCGATACCTACAGCAATCTTCTGTCGGCCATTTTGTCGGAGGAGCTGCAGGTTTCGCGGGAATGTAACGGTCGCGGCCTCTGCGCCACCTGTCATGTTTACGTCAAAGAGGGAATGGAAAGCCTCACTCCCATCACCCCCCGCGAGGCCAAGACTCTGGAGACCATTACCAGCGCCCGCAGCAATTCCCGGCTGGCCTGTCAGGCGCGGGTGGTTTCCGATGGCGTGGTGGTGGAGCTGCCGCCGGGGATGTACGTGAACTCGCTGAGGGATATCGAAGTGCTCATCGGTCGGCGGGCCGAACAAGACCTGCTGCACCCACGGACGGGGAAGGTTTTGGTGGAGCAGGGCAAGATCATCACTCGCTCTACTGTTAAGCAGCTAGAAAATGAGGACTTCCGCATCATTGGCAATACGCTGGCCCAAACTCGGGAAGTTTGATGGATTGTCGATATTCAGGGATCCCTTGGGCTCAGCGGGCATTGTCTTATAGACAATCAACCAAGGATTGAACAATGTTGGATCCCTCGAATAGCCGACTAAGTTTATCAAATGTTTAGCTATTCATTTCATTGGCTCATTGGCCCATTTGCATCGTCTGACTCGATTATCGATCCCTTAAATCCCACCGAATCCTGTTGCATCGCGATCTAGACTCATCTGTTTTTTGTCAGGAGAGCGCCATGGCCACCACATCTCGACCGGATCCCCGTCCTGCAGTCACCATGCCTGTGGGCCGCGACAAGCATGCCCACTACAGTTACCGCGATTTCTTCCGCTTCAACCGAGATCAGGGCACGATCATCGACTGGAACAACACGCAAAATCTCCTGCTCAGCGAAGACTTTATTGTGGGCTTGCAAACAGGCCTGGAACGGGAAGTGGGAGATGCTTCGGCGGCGGTGATGTACACGATTGGAATGGATTGGGGCGCCCGCGATGCCAAGCACTTCTCCGAGTGGTACGAGCGGGAGTACGGGGTTGGGGTCAAGCAGTCCAACCTTCTTTTCTTGCTGGAGACTTGGTGGTGGCCTTTTACGGCTCAGGGCTGGGGCAAGTGGGAGGTGGAAACCGAATCCAAACAAAAAGGCTTCCTGTTTATCAACTTGTTTGACTCGATGGTGGCTCGCACCCTTGGGGATGTGGGCAAGCCGGTTTGTCATCTCTATGCCGGGCTATTTGCCGGGTTTTTCACCGCTATGACTTCCCGCGAGCTGGCCTGCATCGAGATCCAGTGCTACGCCATGGGGGAAACCTACTGCAAGTTCCTGTTGGGCGGGCAAGAACGCATTGATGCCGCCAATTTTTGGATCACCGAAGGGGCCAGCGCCCGCGAGATCGAGCAGCGTTTGCACCAGTTGTGAGGCTTGCTTGTGGCTTTTGAAGGCTCTCTGGGATCCCTCGACACTTTGGAGAAACGCCCATGGTCACCTTCAACTTAGACACCGATCTGGACTTAACCCAGCCGCTGGCGGTCTTTTTGCAGGGGTTGAACTGGGATAACCGACCCCCGGCCAAGGCTCCCTTTGCTCAAGAGCCGCCGCCGCAGTCCCCCATGCTCTTTGCCCAATCGGTGGGACAGTTTTTTGCCGGCTTCAATTGGTCGGGCATCTGCCCACGCTCAGAGCCGCTGCCGGAATTGCCGGCAGAGGATCCCTTTACCCTTGAGGATTTTGCCGCCTTGTTTGGCGGAGCTTTGCTCTAGCTCTGGTTTGTTCAGGGCTCTCAGTTGTGCTCTCTCGATCCGTGCTCTAAGGAGACTTCACCCATGGATGACCTTCACTCTTGGCCAGAACGCATTGCCGAGCGAGAAGGGGATTACTTAACACCCGACGATCTGCAAGACCTGATTCGTTACTCGCTCTCTTTTGAAGAACGGCTGGAGCTCTACCAAGTCTTACAACAGCAAGAGCTGACCTGGATCCAAAGGGTCTTGCAACAGCAGGGGCACAGCGGTGGAACAGAGTCCCCTCTGACACCATCTCAGCGCCTCTTGGCTCGTCAATTGGCCTTTTGTTTGCGCTCCCTGGGCCTGAGTCTGTTGCTGGGGGATCCCACCCCTGTGCAGCAGGTAACTCTTGGTGCGATGGAACAGTACCTAGGGTTGCCGCAAGCGCTCGCTCAGCTACGGGCAGTGGTTCAGGGATCCCTGCCAGCGGATCAGCAGGGGTTGCTTGCCCCCTACTGGCAAGAGCTGCAGACTGTCTGCGCAACTTCTCAGGCCCAATCTCCTTCCCCTTCTTCTTCTGAGATGGAGGTTGACCTGCCCACAGTTCCGCCGGAGCGGGCTCTCACCTTGGCGGAAATGTTTGTGTGAAGCCAACTAACGGAGGATCTGTCCATGAATTCAAGGGTTGCCGAGCTGATGCACCAAAGTGAGGGCCGCTATCTGCGCCCAGATGAGTTGAAAACTCTACACGCCTACGTGGAAGGGATCCCGAGGCGGGTACGCCTTTACCAGGTTCTGCAGGCCAAAGAACAAGAGTTGCTGGATCGGGTGATGGAGAAGTTTCAGCCGATGATGCCGAATTTAATCCGCCAGCATGGTCACCTGGCCTGGGAGCGCTGCCGCCGGGATCTGAGCATGGTGTGGCGCTACTGCTGCATGGCTATGCTGCTCAACGACGAAGACTATCTGCGGGATAAATTGCTCTACTGGCTGGAGACGATCCTGAAATCCTTCAAGATGCGCGACCACTGCCAGCCCGCCTACAAGTTGATGCTCGACTCCCTGACCCACATCTTTGGAGCAGAAGAGAGCGAGATGATCCGTCCTTATCTGCTTTTGGCCAAATCCATGCTGGTTAACTAGGTCCATTCGCCCTCAATCTATTCACCAAAGTTCCCTGCGCCCTCCGATAGCGACCTCCTTCTCCCGATTTACTGTATACAGCTTATACAGCTCACTCCTTAATCATTCATTCCCTCACGCCAAAAATTCCAGCCGCTCCCCAATCTATCCATCCCCGCCCTCTTGTCCACCTGACTGCGAGAATAGCCATGATCTCCCTGCAAGAGATTCTGCAAGACCAGATCTTGCCCGGACACTGCTTCAGCCCCGCCCACTACATCCGCCCCGACATCCACACCGGACTGCTGTACAGCCGCGGAGGATACCGCTTGGCGGCCTTTCCCATGCCCCTGCTGGAAGCTCTCTACTCCGGCCTGCGCTACGAAACCGGCCAAGCCACCCGCGTCATTCTCTACAACTGTGGCCGCGATTGGGGAGAGGCGTTTTTCCGCCGTATTGAAGACGAGCTTTCCGGCTACTACCAGCAGCCGCTGCAGGAATTGCCGATGGGGATCTTCCTGGATGCCCTCAGCGATCTCTGGGCTACCCACGGCTGGGGACGCCTGGAGCTGGATTTTTCCGCCGCCGACCACGGCTTGGTTCAGGCCGGGATCCGCAATTCCGGGTTTGCCCTTGCCGCTCGCGCCAGCTTCAACCCGGAGGAACCTTCTGCACGGCGAGAGCCTGCCGGATACCTAGAGGCGGGAATGCTGGCCAGCCTCTTCTCCTTGCTTTCGGGGCGGGATCTCATCTGCGTACAGACCACCTGCGAATCCCTGGGGGCCGATCTCAACCGCTTCCTCATCGGCACGGCTCAGCGGCTGCACCACTGCGAGGAATGGGTGCGCAAGGGCCTCTCCCACGACGAGATTTTGGATCGGCTCACGGCCAGTCCCTAGAAAGGGATCCCTGGCCAGAGCTGTTTTCAGAAGCTCGCTAGGGCAGGTAGGGCTGAAAATCTTGGGTGACCGTCAGCGTCAAGTTGGCATTGGCGTCGATCACCGCCACTTCCGGTGCCGTCACATTGCCGATGACAGCCCCTGCCGCCGCTCCGCCCAGCACTTTCTCCGTCGAGATCACCCGGTCGCCGAAGAGGCCCCCCAAAATCGCTCCTGCGGCTGCCCCGATCAAGGCATCCTGCACAATCGCTTCCCCGGAAGTGTGGCGGGGATCCTTACGCAGCGGGATAACGTGGCTCTGGGCATAGAGGGGGTAGGATTGGCCGTTGAAAATCAGGGCCCGCGAGACAAACTGGGTGCCGCCGCTCACCGGCTGAAATTGGCCTTCCAAAACGGCCCCCGCCGGGACGACCGTGTTGCCGTAGATGTCCCGCAGAGGAGTATCCAGGCTGAGGCTGACGGCACGGGTTTCCCCAGGGGCAATCAAGAGGGTTTCTGGAGAGCGATGCACCGCTTGGATTAGATCCCCGGAGCGCAGCAGCAGAGTGGTTTGCAATTGAAAGGGTTGGCTCGGCTGCAGGGGTTGAGGGCCAGGGGGAAGGGGGCGAGGATTCACAGGACGCCATCCTTCTCCAGGAGGCGGTGGTGGCAAGGGCCCCATTTGCGCCAAAACTGGGGCGGCCATCTGCGCTGAGAGCAATCCGCCAAGCAGAGGAGCCAACAGGCGGCTGGCTGGGTTGGTCATGGTCTTACCCCCATTCATTATTCCTACGTTAGCTGCAAATCGGCCAAAGTCGGGAACAAAAGCTTTCCTGGCCTCACTATCGTGATCAAAGCCAACTGAATGGGAGATGGGCTACCTTGGGTGAGCAGATTCGGCTGCTCTTCGCTCCAGATGGAAGTACGGCAAAGCGCCAGGGTTGCCCACTCTGGGATCCCTGCTGTCCATGTTAGATTAGGCTCTAGGTTTCTTCCCCTGCGTGGGGCCGAAGTCTTGCAGCATCCCAACCCTCTTCTTGTAGCTATGAAGCGCAGCACATCCATGCCGGGCCAGCCCTCTCCCAGGTCAGAAGCTTCTGCCCAACCTGCCCAATCCTTGTTCAAGCCTTCTGCCGTTTCCACTTGGAAGTCTCTTCTCTCGTCGGTGCTGCTGGTGCTGCTGGGCATTGGGCTGGGAGCAGCTCTGATGGGGGGCAAGGGGGTATCTGCCCAAACGACGACAACCCCGGCCCAACTGAACCTGAATTTCATCGCCGATGTGGCCCAAAAGGTGGGGCCGGCGGTGGTTCGCATTGATTCGGAGCGGACGGTGCGCGCCCCTGCGCCTTTTCCTGAGGAGTTTTTCAGCGATCCCTTTTTCCGAGATTTCTTCGGCCAAGCGATCCCTTCTATCCCTCGGCAGCGGCGGCAGCAGGGAACCGGCTCTGGGTTTATCATCAGCCCGGATGGCCAGATCATCACCAATGCCCATGTGGTCGAGGGATCCGACAAGGTGACGGTGACGCTCAAGGATACCCGCAGCTTTGATGGGCAGGTCATCGGCTCGGATCCAGTTACGGATATTGCGGTGGTGAAGATTCAAGCGCAAAACCTGCCGACGGTGAAGCTGGGGCGCTCGGAAACCCTGGAGCCGGGCCAGTGGGCCATTGCCATCGGCAACCCCCTGGGTTTGGATAACACCGTTACGGCTGGCATCATCAGCGCTTTGGGCCGCTCCAGCGGGGAGATTCGGGTGCCCGACAAGCGGGTGTCTTTCATCCAAACGGATGCGGCCATCAACCCCGGCAATTCCGGCGGGCCGCTGCTCAACGCCCAAGGGGAGGTGATCGGGGTGAACACCGCCATCATCCAGGGGGCGCAAGGGTTGGGCTTCGCCATCCCCATCGAGACGGCCCAGCGGGTGGCCAACCAACTGATCGCCCGCGGCAGGGTGGATCACCCCTATCTGGGCATCCGCATGCTGACGCTGACTCCAGAGTTGAAGGAGCGTCTCAACCAGGATCCCAATAGTCGCATTTTGATAACGGTGGATCAGGGCGTGCTGATCGGCGAAGTCATCCAGGGATCCCCGGCGGAACGAGCGGGGCTGCGATCCGGGGATGTCATTCTCTCCATCAATGGTCGCGCCGTAACCACAGCCGATCAGGTGCAACAGGAGGTGGAGCGCACCGAGGTGGGCAGCACCTTGGAGCTGGAGATCGAGCGGGCCGGGCGACGACAGAAGATCCGGGCGGTAACGGGCTCTTTCCCGGTTCCGAGCGGAGGCTGATTGGGCATGGTTGACCGCCCCTCAAGTATCAACCAGACCCCAGCGACACAGCAGGGTTGTTGTCAATGGGGGTAAACCTCTCAACCTAGGTTGCGAACTCCCCTTTTCCCCTGGGAGAGGGGCTGGGGCGGTGCTGAAACTTGGGCTGTTTCAAACCAATTTGCAGTGACCAAGAAAACTGGGTTGCAAGCCCCGCCCTCAAGGGCGGCTTTTGCTTTATCGCTACGCGACGCTTTCGCGAACGCCTGCGGCGGTGCGGAGCGCTTTGGCATCTCCCATTGGGTTGCGGTACCAACCTCACGCCCGATGTAGCTCAGTCAGTGGGGGTTGTTCTGCTGGCTGAGAAAGAATCCCCCGGCTACTGCTTCGCAGAAGCAAGCTATAGCTGTGGGGAGAATGTCAATTGGGTTCGCTGTTGTCCCAAACCGGAAGCACCTTCAAAGCTGAGCAGGGCCGGTTCACAGCCTCAGGCCATACGGTTACAATCAGAAAGGTTAGCACCTAAATATTTTGGACTGAGGGATCCAGCGAAGGTGGCTCTATCCCAGGGCGCGGTTCTGGGAGCACGCTTTGAGTCCCATTTTGCACAAGGAGTTGGCGTGAGGGTATTCGAGCAGCTACAGCCGGCACAGCGGCGCAACTTGGGCATTTTGTTTGTGGCTGGGCTGCTCTTTTGGGCCAGTCTATCCTCGCTGCTGCCCACGTTACCGCTCTACGTCAGGGATGCCGGTGGCACCAGCCAGCAGGTGGGCTTGGTGATGGGGGCCTTCTCGATCGGGTTGCTGGCCTTTCGCCCTTGGTTGGGGCGCCTGGCGGATGGCCACAGCCGGCAGATCGTGCTGCTCATCGGCATGGGGGTGGTGGGAATCGCCCCCATAGGATACTGGCTCTCCGATGGGATCCTGTGGGTAGCGCTGGTGCGAGCCTTTCACGGGATCAGCATCGCCGCTTTTGCCACCGCCTACGTGACTTTAGTGGTGGATTTTGCCCCAGAAGAAAAACGGGGCGAGATCCTGGGCTACATGAGCTTGGTCAATCCGATTGGTGCGGCTATTGGCCCTGCTTTGGGCGGCCTTTTGCAGGAGTTTGCCGGCTATGGCCCTTCGTTTTTCTTCTCCGCTCTGCTGGGGTTGGTGGGCTTTCTCTGCACCCAATCGGTTCGAGAACAACGACGTGGGCATTGGGGATCCCTGCCGATGGACGGAGCCTTTTGGAGCCTTCTGGGCAGCCCGAAGGTGCGCTCCCTCACTTGGGTGATGTTTTTGGTGGGGTTGGCCTTCGGCACCCAGACCACCTTTGTGGCCCTGCTGATCCAAGAAGCCGGAGTTCCCCTGAATCCGGGTCTTTTCTATACGTCAGTGGCCTTTGCCAGCTTTGGGGTGCGCCTGCTCACCGGTCGCGCTTCCGATCGCTATGGGCGGGGGCCATTTATCTCCCTCAGCTTGGCCACCTATGCCTTGGCAATGGGGATCCTGATTGTTGCCAACAGCACCGGCGCTTTTCTGGCTGCTGGGATCGTGGTGGGTTGCGGTTTTGGTACTTTGATCCCTCTCATCTCTGCCCTCGTGGCCGATCGCTCGGAGCCGGCGGAGCGGGGTCGCCTGTTTAGCTTGGTGATGTGTGGGTTCGATTTGGGCATCGGCCTGGCGGGGCCCCTCTTGGGCACCTTGGCGGCGGGATCCGGCTATCGAGCCATGTTTGGCTATGCGGCTCTTCTTTCCTTGGCTTCCTTGGGTTCTTTTCTCTTCTTCTCCAATGGGCGACCGGGGGACTCGCTGCGCTTTGCCTTGGGCCTGGGGCCGGATAGCTCTTCGGTCCATCTAGAGGGCGGCCGCAATCGGCTTGGGTCGCAAGAACCCGACCCTCTGGAGCCGCCGGATCGGCCCGCTCCGCTGGAAACGGGATCCCGTTCATAGATAGTTCCATACTCAGATCCCCCACACCCCGTCAAGAACTGAGGCTCAAGCCCTCTGCAGTTGCTGCCAACCAACCGGCCCATTTCTGGAAACTTGCCTTATCCTAAGCTGGAGTTGGTGTACAAAAGGCAACTCTGGATACGGATTATGGAAGCGCGGCATTGGCTGGCCCTGATGGGATCCCTGGTGGTCAGTGCCTTCTGGGGATGGGTGGAAGCCGTCTGGGGGGTGACGGTGCGAGTGCAATTGGCCCATACTACTGCCCCTCTGGTGGTGGGAGTTTCTCTCCCTGCCCAACTGATCAACGGTCGGGGAGAGGTGCTGGCAGATCTGCCCCCTATGCAAGGGTTTTTGGCTCAGCCCAGCCCTCAAGGGGTGCGTCTGCATGGGGTGGTTGACCCGGCGTTGTTCATCGAACCTCAGGAGGGTGGCCTGGTAGCGGTGAATGGCCGCTGGTATTCCGGCAAGGTGCTCTTGACCGGGTACAACCTGGTGATGGCCATCAACTACGTGGATCTGGAAGACTATGTGGCCAGTGTGGTGGATGCAGAAATGGGATCCCGTTTTCTCCCAGAGGCCCTAAAGGCCCAGGCGGTGGCGGCCCGCAGCTACGTTCTCTACCATCGCAACTCCCGCGGTTGGTTTGATGTGTTTAGCGATACTCGCTCCCAGGTGTATCGAGGGCTTTCCCAGCGGTCGGCAGCCGCCCTGGAAGCAACACAAGCCACCCGTGGTGTGGTCATGGTGTATGGGGGTCAGTTTGTCAATGCCATGTACAGCGCCAGCAGCGGCGGCCAAACCGTCGGGGTGAGTGGGATCCCTTATTTGATGAGCTTACCGGATGTCAGCCCCTATCCCAAGTTTGGGCATGGCATTGGCATGAGCCAGTGGGGCGCCCAAGAATTGGCCCGCCGAGGCTGGACTTACCGCCAAATTTTGGCCTACTACTACCGAGGGGTCAGCTTTGCTCGTTTGCCAGAGTGAGACCTTCAGGGTTGGTCGGCAATTCAAATCGGCTTTGAGCTAGGGTTTGCTGAGATTCTTTCCATAACGTGTAGCCGGGATCTTTGGTATTTGCCTGCAACGGCTTGTCGGGATCCCCTAGGGGGACCGAAGTCCAGTAGCTTTCCCAAGTGTGATCCAGTTGAGCATTCCAGAGCTTGTTCCATTCCCAATTGGATGGGTGCTTCCACTTCTCGAATTCTCTCTGGTAGTTGATGTGGGAGCCTTCAGTCGTACCCATCGTTGGGGCAATCTTTTTCCAGATCTCCGAGCCTCTATCATTGAGGGTTTGGATACATCTCTCGCGGATATGATCCCGGACTTTAGTTCCGATCTCTTTCCAGATCTTGCGCATCTCCTGGGCCAGTTCCTCTGCAAAGGCTTTGGATTCTTTTCTGGGCAGCAGAGCTGTGATCACATTGGGAAACCCGGCAGTGCTCAGGCTGGTGGACACGTGATCGTTGAATCGACTTATAGGAGTGGATCCCTGGGCATCTCCATGGCAGTTATCAAGCCGGTCAATCTCTCGGAAATAGCACTCAAACTCCGGGAACTTCTTCAGGATCCAGGCATCGATGATCTCTTGACCCCACAGAGAAGGGGTAATCACGGCATCCGGCCCGTAGCGCTCAGCAATGAACCAGCAGAGGCGGGCACTCAGGTAGTGCAGCAGATAGGATCCCGACCAAAAATCCAACAGCTTCCTAGAGGATTTGATAAACTCCTGCACCGGCGAGAAGGTGAACAACAAGAGATCGGCATGAGAAACCGAATTTGAGGGTTTCCACCCGCGCGGGAATAGGGCTCCGGCCAGCGCCGAGACAATACTGTTGTGATCGTGGATGGGACAGTCTGGAATGCGGGTGTCGGCAGGCAACAAAAGAGCAGCAGGAGTGCTGATCCCAGTTTCTTGAACCACCAACTGGGGATAAAACCGCCAGAACCACCAGAAGGCTTTTTCCGGATCTGCATGGCGCACCTGCTCATAGGGGATGATCCGATTTTGAATCTCTTCCAGTTGTGCTTCGGTTAGCTGATTCCAAATCTGGATATCCTGCTTTTCTCCAGACAGAGGGTGACGCACTTCCACTTGGGTAAGCCCGCCCAGTTGCTCCGCATCTTTATAGACGTTTCTGATGGTCAATCGATCTGAGGCAGCAGCAATATGATCCGAAATCACCCCCTGATGAGACTGCCACCACTCCTCCAACTCCGCCCCGTGATGATACAACTCCGCCACCTGCTGCCAAGGGCCTTTGCCGTTTTTGTACTGATACAAAGACTTGAGCTGGGGATCATGTAGCAGAGCAAACAGTTTTCGACGAAAATAGGCTGTTGTTTCCACCGATTTTTCCATTAGTTCCACTTCCTCCTGAACACTTGAACAACAGCATAAATGGGTACCTATATCCTGCTGCCACCGGTAACGCGAACGGCAAAATAGTTCATATTGCTAAACAACAAGGGATCCTGGCGGGGAGAGCACCTCTGGCCCACCCCAACTTTCCGCCTTGGCCAGGGTGTGGTCGGTGAGGGGATAGAAACGAATATGGTCTTCCGGCAAATAGAGACGAGGTTGAAGTCGGCGTTTCAAGTCTTGGTACTGATGCTGCTCCAGCCGGCATTCAAAGACGCTGTACTGAACCCGCCGGCCATAGCCTTCAAGCAAGTCAGAGACTTTCTTGCGTCGTTTGTTGTCGGGGATGTCGTAGGTGATGACGTAGAGCTGCATGTGAGATCTCTTCAGCGGATGAGGAACGGCAAGTAAACAGGGATCTGATCATTTACAAACTGCTTGTAGGTCTGCACCTGCCGGTTGATGACGGCCCAGCGAGGGATCTCTTCTTCCCGCGCACCCTTGACGGGATCTTCCGGCTGCACCGTGTCCTCCATCCGCTGGATAAAGGCCCGCAGAACTTTGGTTCGGCCCTCTTGGGTGAGCATGCACCCCTCGATTTCATCTGTGAAGTCTTCAATCGGATCCATGACGCCGCTGTTGATCAGCCACAGCACGAGAGAATCAATCACTGGGGCACGAAACTCTTCCACCAAATCCGAGGCCAGGCAGGGGTGATTGTGGTGACCGGTGTGCAGACATCCCTGGTAGGGATCCAAGCCCTGCAGCTCAATCAGGAGCAGAATGTGGTTCCACAAGAGCTGGTAGCCAAAGCTGAGCATGGCATTGACAGGATCCCGGGGGGGACGACGAGTGCGCGTCACCAGTTCAAAGCCAGGAGAGGTGAGGCACTCCCCCAGCGCTGGGTAGTAGACGGCAGCGGCAGCTCCTTCAAGGCCCATGAGCTGCTCTGGAGTTGTAGCTTCATCCATAGCCTGAATGAGTTGCTGGAGCTGAGCAATTTTCTCGCTGCTGACCTGAGATTTGCGGCGGCGTTGCCGCAGAAGAAGTACGCGGCAGTTGTGCAGCTTGGCTTTGAGGATCTGTCTGGCGGCCTCCAATTTTTGAAAAGGGGTCAGCAGAATCTGTTTTTCCTGAAGAAAACGACTCCCCCGCTGAACGGGCTGCAGGCGACCATAACAGTACCCCATCTGGGAAAGATAGGCGATGGGGATGTTGCGCTCTAGGCAACTCTGGATCAGTTGGGTTGTGACTTGGGCGTGGCCCAAGATTCAAGATCTGATCCAGGTGGGGCAATTGAGCCTGTTGAAGAACAACTCCAGCTCGTTTGACAACCAGTCGTTCCTGGTCGAGGCTGAGGTAGCAATCTTGTTGGGACACATAAAGTGTTCTGCCCATAAGGCCACTCCCAGAAGCCTAAAATTGAAGCTGAAGTGGAAGCAGGATGGAGCCTTCTTCAAGTTAAAAGTCAGGCCCAAGAATGCTGTAAGGAAAGATGCGAATGGCGAAAAAGCAGAGCAAGGCTTCTGGTACGGGATCCGTTCGTGACGGTGTGCTCCTGACGAAAGGATCCCTCCCCATGACTTTCCACCCCTCGCAAGCCTACGCCCATCCCCAAAGCTTTGATCGTCTGCTCTGCCTGATCGCCACCCTGGCTCAATATCCCGGCGTCGGCCATCTCAACGCGTCAAATCTTCCAGGTCGCGATGAGCAGGCTCCCCCCCGCCTGCAAGAACTTCTCTCGTACCTGCACGCTGTCGCTGCCCAGCAACAGATCGCTCTTCCTCCTTGTTCTCCCCACACTCTGCACAAAGATCTGCAAACCCTGAGATACTACGGCATTCTCGGAGATCAGACGTATCGTTGGGGCTACTATCTCGGCTCCAGCGCCATGACCGAACTGGAGTTCAACACCGCCCTTAGCGCCCTCCACTCCCAGGCCACCTACCAACGGGATCCCAAAGCCCAAGAGGCCTTTCAGGCTATTGTCCGCCGCCGCTGGGGCAAAAGCCACAGTTCAGAGAGTTTTTACCCGGTCAGAGCCCAGCTCAACCGCTCCATCATCCCCACAGATCCCACCCGAGTCAGCCGCAAGGGATCGGCTGTCCGCACCCTCTACAGCGCCCTCGACACCCTAGAAGCTGCCATTCTCCAGGGGCAGGCGATTCAGATTTGCCGTTCCTCAGATCCTTACCAGCAGGGTCAACAGGGATCCAAATCCATCTGGCCTCTGCAATTGATTCACTACGACATTGCCTGGTATCTAGCCTACGAGCAATCTGATACCCAGCATTTGGTGATCGGCCGCTTGGATCGCTTCGATGATCAGTGCCAGGTTCTCTCTCACCCGCCCCGCAGCCGCTCTCAACAACTGAAACGACTTAAACAAGTCCATGAGCTCCTGAATCAGGGCTGGGGTCTTTTCCTGGGCGAACCAGAAGAACAACGCCAGGAGCTATCTGGTCAACTTCCCTTCACGGAGATTACCGTCCGCTTCTACGGCGACACCATTCCGTTCATCCGCGAGGGAGGCTACCGTCACCCCAGCCAGAAGATCTTGACCCCCTCTAGACAGGGTCAGTACTTGGACTACCAAGTCCGGCTTCCCCCCCGTTCTCATGGGGAATTCATGCGCTGGGTCAACCGGTTCATGGGCAACGTTCAGATCCTGACTCCCCCAGAATTGGCTGAGCAGCACGCCAAACTGGCCGAGGAACAGTTGCAGCGATACAGAAGCAACCAGCAAGAGGCGGCCCAGAGGGAACTCGACGCAGACAAGACAGAGCGAATGGGATGAGACACCCAGGACACTGACTTCAACAGCCGACGCTACAGCCACTGCGACATTGTCCTTGTGGACGAATCCCACAATTTCCGGAATAACTTAACCGCTCGATATGCCAACTTGCAACGCCTGATCTGTGGGGGACGCCGCAACAAATGGGTGGTGCTGCTCACGGCTACTCCCATCAACAACACAATTTTTGACCTCTATCATCAGGTGCTGCTGCTCACCCGCAACGATGATCACTACTACAGTAGCTGGGGGATCCCTAATCTATCCGCGCTGTTTAAGAAGCTGGACAAAGGTGAGGGGCAGATCACCGAGTTGTTGTTTCAGACCATGGTGCGTCGATCCCGCCTGGATGTGCTGAAACGTCAACAGGCAGGAGAGAAGATTATCATCGGTGGCCAAGAGATCCGCTTTCCGCGCAGGATTTTGAAGCAATTTACCTATAACTTCGAGAGTAGCTTCCAAGGTCTCTATAGCCGTTGGGTTGCCTACATTGAGAATCCGAACCTGGCTCCCTATAACCTGGAAAACTATGTGCGCCAGAAGAATGATAAGCTAACCGACCGTCAGTTACGCAATGAAGTGATCGGCAGCTTGATGAAAACCCTCTATCTCAAGCGGCTAGAGAGTTCAATCAAGGCTTTTGAGGTCAGCATCTGCTGGCAATCTGACTTCCAGGGACGATTTTTGGACTTGCTGCAGCAGGGTCACTTGTTAGATGGATCCAGCTATCGACGCCTGATGGCTCTGGAAGCTGAGGAGCAAGAGGATTCAGTGGAGCAGGTGCTGGTATCTCTGCCTGAGGTCAACCCTGAAGACTATGATTTGGACAAGCTGACCCAGGCAATCCAGGCCGATCAAAAAACACTGGCTCAGATTATTCAAGATCTCACCCGTATCCAGGCAAGGGTGCAGTCAGGAGAAGACTCTGATCTTAAGCTGATGGCTTTTAAACGAATGATGCTCAGCTTGGAACAGGACAAGGTGCTTGTCTTCACCTACTTTAAAGACACAGCCGAATACTTATACCAGCAGTTGCTGGAAGATAAACAATGGCTTGAGGCAATGGCTGAGAAGCGGAGCAGATATCGCAATTTCTCCTCAGGTTTGCGGGTGGGGTTATTAACCGGAAAAACCCCAAGCCGGGAACGGGAAATGCTGGTGAGAAGATTCGCGCCACGGGTCAATCGGCCATTTAGTAATCCTTCGGGTTGTGGAGAGGATTATCAGGAAGTCGGGTGTTCGCCTGAAGAGCAAATCGATCTGCTTATCTGCACCGATGTGTTGTCTGAAGGACAAAATCTTCAAGAAGCAGCAGTCCTTGTGAATTACGATCTGCATTGGAATCCGGTGCGAATGATCCAACGGGCAGGCCGCATCGATCGACTGGGATCCCCATTCGAGGAGTTGACGATCGTTAATGGCTTTCCCGAGCAAGGACTGGAACTGCTGTTGGGATTGGTGCGCAAGTTGCAACAGCGGATTGCCCTGATCGATCAGCAGGTGGGTCTGGATGCCAGTGTGCTGGGAGAGGTAATCTCGGAGCGTTCATTAGAGGAGATCCGACTCCTGAAGGAAGCTCAAACTCCCAGTGCTCAGAGTGAGATACTGCAGGCTCTGGAGAAGAAAGTTGACTTAGTCTCTATGGATGAAATGCGGTTTCCGTTGTTGGAGTTTATCCAGCAATCGGGGTTGCAAGCGGTCGAGGAGATCCCACTTGGGATCCACAGCACACGCTACCAAGCTCCGCAGGATGGACTATTTTTAGCTTTTCAAGTCAAAGATCGGCACTTCTGGCATTTCTACCCTCGAATAGGAGGCCGAATTTCTGTAGATGTCAATCATCTCCAAAGCGATTGGGGATCGATCTTTCAGCTTCTCTATTGCCGGCCAGAGGATTTTCCAAAGCCCGATGATCTACCGCCTGCGCCTTTTGATGGTGAGATCTTCGAGGTGTTACAACCTGCGATCCAAAATCTGTTGAATCTGCTGAATCGAAGCCAGGGTAGCTCTTTATTGCAACCTAGTTTGCCTCAATGGTTGAGACGAATCTATCTCGTCCTCACTGAGGTAGAGGATGCTATTGAACTTGATGCGGTGACTGAAGAGGCCCGACAACGGGTTCTTGATTTGGTTATACATACTAAAAGCATTCGCACTTACGAGAGAGACTGTAAGGAATTCTGGAAAAACTATCAGAAGAATCGGGATGTTGCCAATCTAATTCACTCGTTGGATGAGTTGTTCATCGATGAGGGATTGTATAAGGGGTCCTCTTCCCGCCACCGGAGCCCGACATTTTTCACCCAAGAGGATGTGCAGCTCATCTGCTACCAGTGGTTTAGGTCAGACCCAGAGCCCCCGGCGGATCCCTACCTGTTCAGGCGGAGGCGAAAGGATCCCTATGAGGCCCTACATTAACAGTCTCAGCGACAGGGTCGGCGACAAGCCTCAAACCCTGATTCTTCCGTTGACCCGGTCGATCCCGCTCTGGGCAAGGGTTTCAGGCCCCTCGGCGGGGAAAAACAAGGGGAAATTGCAGCCGTTCGCGCCAGCGGGACGGAGTCCTTTCGCGCCAGCGGGACGGAGTCCTTAAACGAGACCCTGTCGATCTAGGCCCCTGGATCCCGCTCTGGGTAAGGGTTATAATGGGGGGGAGTCGCTTCCCTTCGGGGAAGTGGAATTAATGGAAACTTTCTTGGCGAATTCCTCGATTATTTCCTCCCTAGCTGTCGCTTCCCTTCGGGGAAGTGGAATTAATGGAAACTACGTCAAGCAGGCCCGCTGGGCTGAGCTCTGGCAGTCGCTTCCCTTCGGGGAAGTGGAATTAATGGAAACACTCAAAGCAGACGGCCCAAGCGTTGCCGCAATTCGGTGGCAGCCAGCTCTAGGTGCTCGGGGGTGTAGCCGGTGGTTTCTACTCTGACAGCGAGGTGGGTGTCCTGGCTCTCGTGGAGGTGGATCCACAGAATGTGGCGGCCATCTTCGGTTTTGCGGTTTGAGGCTTTGACGCTGTTTTTGGGGGCAGCGTAGGCGTGTGGATCGTATCGAACCAGATCCACCCAGGGAATGTCTCGCAGGAGTCTTTCCACTTTGGCCCAACTGCGGGGTCGGTGATGGCTGGCATCGCTTCGGATTTGGATGATCTGGGAGCGATCTCGGCCTGAATCGGGGAGATCTGCCCGTGGGATCCGGGGCTGAACTTGCGGCTGTAGGTAGGGCAAGTAGACCAGGGATTTGTATTGCTCATGGATGTAGCAAACTGGGATCCCCAATTGGCTGCCCACCACAGCCATGATCATGGCTTGGGCTTTAAACCCGCCGGTAGCGGCAAAGGTGACGAGCCCCTTGGCGCTCTCTGCCAACTGTTTCAACAGCTCGGCCATCCGCTCCAGTGAGGATCCCTCTAGCTCGTAGTTGATGCCGGGAAGGGGAACCAAAGAGACCTGCTGCTGACCCAGCTCTTGCTCGAAAAAGAGCTTCAAAATCTGGGCGCACTCCAATCCGTCGGGGGTTTCTGAGTGCAGCAAAATCAAAGCATCATTCGAGGTGGGATCCAGTCGCAAGTAGGTGTTGGTTTCGGCACTGATCAATTCCAGGTCTACTTTTTTCATCCAAGCCAGAGCACGCTGGGGATCCCCGATGTTTTTTTGTCCTACCCAGGGACGCTGCGGTTGGAGATCTTTGTCAGGGTTGGTGAGCAGGGAGGTGCCCACCGTCATGATGATGGTCTGCATGGATGGCTGGTTAACTCAAACTTTTCGAGGGCTCTGTTCCGCTTTGTGCTCAGAGCAGCTTGGCCTTGCGGATTCTGCCATCTTCCTTTAGATCCAGAACTTCCACCTGCACCTCTTGCCCCACCGAGAGGGATCCCGCCCGGCTGGGCTCCTTCTGGGTGAGCTTGGTGTCTGTGTCCAGAATCTGGAAGGTGACTTTGTTGCCCTTGATGCTGGTGATGGTGGCCTTCAGTTTTTGCCCGATCTGGCAATGGGTTTTGCGGGCTTGAGGTTGAGCTGGGTCTTGTTGGTGTTGATGGTTTTGTTGTTGTCTGTCGTCCTGGGATTTGTTTCCCGCCCCTTGGGGAACGGAGTCCTTGCTACCGGAGTTGTCGTTGGGTCGGGATCCCTGAGGTGGTGGAATCTCGCCAATGGGCATTCCCCCATCTTTGTAGTAGCAGGCCAGCCGGGCTGCCCAGCCCAGGATCTGCAGCATCTCTGCCGGCCTGTCCTGCAGAGGTTGCAAGTACCTTTTGCAGGTTTCGTCAATAAGCTGATAGTATCTTCTGGTTTGTTGGGTACGGCATAGGCCAGTTTCCCGCACCAGCTCGCCGGTGAATCGGAAAAAGCGGGATCCCGCGTCGGGGTGGTGGGCGACCGAGCGCAGATAGGCGATGCACTTGCTCAACTCGTCGACATCCACCCTTTCTTTGGCCAAGGTCATGGCGATGCCGTGGGCGAGATCCCAAGATTGGGGGCTGAGATCGACAGTGTCTGACAGCATGGGGGAACCCTCAGTACACTCCGGTGGGCGGCTCGCGCAGAGCAGTGGGACTCAGGATGGCGGCCAATCGCTTGAGCTGTTCGGGCAAGATGTAGCCCTGGGCAGCTCGAATTTGCTCTTGCACAAAAGCTTGGAGGCGTCCTCCTTCCAGGGTATCGGCTTCTGGGGGATCGTAGCGGCTGTAGCGATCTTTTAGGTTGCCGGGCCGCTCGATCTTGTCGAGGGTGACCTGCAGGGATCCCAGGCCCACGGGCTTACCGCCCCCCACCTTCAGCAGCATGGGATGGTTGGGATCCTGCCCCAAAACCGTGAGCAAGGTGCCCAGCTCGGCAGGGGTGAGGTTTTTGAAGTGGATTTGGGTTTTGAAAACCGTGTTTTGCATCGCTTGCTGGGTGGGTGTTCCCCTTGAACTGCCCTGCAAAGCTTTTTTGTGGGTGTAGTAGAACTTGCGTCCAATGACTTTGCCGTTTTCCTTTTTAAAGTAAGCTTTGCACTGATCCGGGCGAGGACGGTACAGCGGGGGCAGGGATCCGACACCCGATCCGGTGCCGGTGGCAATGGCATCCCTGAACTCCACCAATCCCTGCCAGTTCAGGGCACCGAAAACGCGGCTGGCCGGACAAAGCTGCTCCTTGTTGCGGCAGGGGTGCCGCTCTGGGGGGATCCGATTTCGGTACTGGCTCATCATCACCGCCAGGGTGCTGTTGGTGATCGCCTCATACATGGCCCGGATGGCCCCCTTGAGGGAGCTGCCCTGGATTTTGAGCCTTCCATTGGGGGTGGTGGTCATGGTTTTGAGCACCGGGATCCCTTTGACTCCAACATCGCTGCCCAAGGCCAGGTGGCCGGTGGAGATGTGGACGGCAGTCTGCACCGTCAGGGTGAGAAAGAGGGTGCCGTGCAACTTGTCGGGATGGAACTTGGCGTGGCCGGCGGGCCGCTCCAGCTTGGGGGGCTGGGTGGGAAACGGGATCAGCTCATAGGGTTTGGGAGACACGGTTGGGTTACCTCCACCTCGACTGCTGTTGCCGGCAGAGGATCTTGCAGAGGCAGCCTGGTTGGGCAATGGGCGAGGGCCTTGGGGGGTCATGGTCACCTCGGAATCAGGGCAATAAAGTGAACGCGGGCAGTTCGCTCATCTCGGAAGTAGCGCTGGCCCACCCTGAGATCTTTGGGATGGCTGAGGGGCTTGGGAAAGCGGGTTTCTCGATTTTGGGATCCGTACAGGTCGGCTGCGTGATCCTCCCACCGCCACTCTCCCGGCAGAGGGATAAAGGAGTCCGGGGGAGCTTGGATCCCCAGATACAGCAGATCCCAGCCGTGGGGGGTGCTTTTCCAGCGCAGTTCCCCTTGTTGGGAGAAAACTTGCCCCTCTGGACAGACGGGATCCGCCGGGATCCCCACCTGAATGCCGCTGACTCGATGGGGCCAGCGCAGAAAGGAGTAGGTTTTTTCAGAAGTGGAAAAACAAGCCGAGAGCACTTGGGAAAGCGAGGACTCTGCCCCATCTTGAATCTTGAGGGAGGCGACGTAGGCTGGTTTCATACGGCTTTGGCCTCCGCTTGCAGGAGTTTGGCCCAACTGTTTACGGCGGTGGCGAGCAGATGTTCCACCTTGGCCTCAGACGTCTGATCCCAGGTCAGCCGCGCCCCAAATCCCAAAGGCATTGGCTCCGCTCCCACCGGCACCGCTTGGCAATCGGGTTTGGGGAAGCCGTATTTGCCTGCCTCTTCGGGGGTTAAAAATTCGCCCGCCCCCAACAGGGATCCCTGTGGCCAGGTCAGGGGGGATCCCAGCAGTCGAATCTGCTTGTTTGCCTCATCCACTAGGCAGCCCGGATAGTCCACCACTGCCCACTCGTACTCAACCCGAACGGTGCCCATGCCGCGGGACTTGGCAAAGCCGATGCCAAACCAGCCTTCATCCAGATCCCGCAACGCCAGTCCCAGCAGACCCAGTTGGGCCAGGGTAAAGTTTTTCAGGTGGATCTTGGTTTGAAAGGATCCCTCTACGCACACTTGATAGCTGAACGGCCCCACCTCCACTGAGCCGAAGACGCGGTCGATGGCCACCCCATTACGTTCCTCCAGGCGCAGAGGGGTTCCCGGCTTGGGATAGGCATCTTCGATGCGGACCCGGCTGGCGATGGCTGTGTTGCCGAACATCTGATCCGTAAAGGAAGAAAGGGCGTAAACCTGGTGGGGCTCTTCAATTTTTTCCAGCCATTGATTGGCCTTTTGGTCGAGGGGATCGCTGGCCCAGAGTTTGAAGCCTCCCCCCTCAGGACGTCTGTCGCTGCCCACCGTTCGGACGATGCGCTCCGCATGGGCGCGAATTGCCCCTTTGAGGGAGCTGCCGGGAAAATAGACCGTTCGCCCGCCGCCGTGATAGGTTTCGACGAACTCCATATCCGGCTTCGTCGGGTCAGCCCCTCCTTTGCCCGCCTTGATGAGAACAGGGCCATCGGGCTTGAGGGTGAGGCAGAGGGTGCAATGGTTAACGTAGCGTTTGTGCATAGCCTGGGATCCTTCACACCAGAACAGGAGCTTTTGGTTGAGGGGCTTGGGGCGGCAAGCAGTCTGTCCAGTTTGTCAACCGATAGGGGTGGAAAACGCTGACCGTATCGCCAACCGTTGTAGAGTCCATGAAGACCATCGGGATCCCTCCTGACATGAAATAGGGCTAGCGGCGGGGGCCGACCGATTGCCGTTGAGAGGCCGTTGTTAATTTGGCAACCAGGGCTTCCACCCAGTCTTGGCGCAAAGCGGCAGCCTGCTCCGGGCTGAGCGGCTGTCGGGATCCGGCCACCAGCTCTTGAAGGTAGGCCAGCAGCCGTCTTGGATCCCCTTCCGAGTCGAACCAATAGATTGCCGAGATCTGCAGGCGGACAACCCCCAAGCCACGGGAGCGCCCCCCTCCCAGGGGGATCTGTTCCGTTTCCAATTGGTGCAGGCCAATGGCCAAGAGGCCCAGTTCCCATTCCTCGGCATTTTCGACGACGGCATGAAACCGGAAGGGGGTGCTGGCAGGCACCACTTGCAAGTCGTACAGCTTGCCATCTGCCGCCGTTTCCGTATCCCGATCGATGGCCACGCCATCCCGCTCTTGGTACTGGCCAAACCAGGCTTCCGGCACCACGGGCAAATCTCGGATCTGCACCTTGCCGGCCAACCAAGGGGATCCAAACACCTGCGAGACCCAGTCGGTGGCCTCAATGAGCTTTTGAGTCAGAGCCGCATCGTCCCCTTTGTAGTCATTTTTAATTTGGTTGATGATCTGAAATTGCTCGCTGCTGGTCAATTCGCCGGGATCCCTGGCCAGCTCTGGGTTGATGCCCCGCAAGAAACTTTCCAGGCGAGAGCGCATCGCCCCCTTCAAACTGGAGCCGGGAATGAGCGGACGGCCCAGCGCATCCTTGAGAACCGGCAAATCCGAGCCGATGGGTTCGGTGGAGCGGCCCACCCCGATGTGCAGAGCGGTCACGGTGGTGAGGGTGCCGGTGATTTCCAAGCGGTTTTTGAAAACGTCGAACATTGTTCCCTCAAATGGCTGCTCAAGTTAAGGCTTGTACTGCAGAGGTTTGCCATTCCCGAAGCGAGACGGAGCCCTTAATAAAACTCAAGAGGATCCCTAGGATCTGAGCAATTTCTGAGATAAAGTACTCCCTGTCATCGATAAAGAGTTGGTCACCCTCGAGTTTTGCAAATCGCCAGTTGGTTCCTGAGGTTACTGCTCCATAGACACTGTCTACTTGAGAATTGGAGTTCTTGTTAAAGACCTGTGCCCCCACCATACCGGCAACGCACTGGCCCAGACCCCCGATCAAGTCTTCTTTTTTAGCCTCAACGATAATCACCACCGGATCTTGAATGTAGAGTTGGAGAGGGGATAGGCAAATGATGTAGTCGCATAGGCCCACCAACCCCCTCTCGGGATCCACGTTGAATTCCTTGCCGGAAAACAGCGAGATTTGATCCCGACATAGGTACTTCACCTCTCCCAGCACAGGGGCGATGATAAACTCGGAGCGGGCTTTTTCGCTGTTGACCGAGGTGGCCAAGCCGAGATAGCGATCTAGGGTTATTTTCAAGTAATCGGAGCACTCAGTCGGTGGAACCTCTGCAAACAGGCCATGGATGATTCTTGACCTGAGCTGAAAGGTCGAAATGGCTCTCTCAAGGGTAAAACTGCTGTAGGTCACGGTCTAGGATCCTCCTCCCTCTCGCTTGTACTTGAGATAGCGCGCCCCATAGCCCAGGTAACGCCGGATCAAGTCAATTTTGATCTCGTTGACTTTGGGGGATCTTTCTTCAACGCCGGCCTTTTGGGCAATGGCGAGGGCCTTTTGATGGATCCAGTTGTCGATGTCTTGGATGATGGCTTCTGCCAAGGAGTTCTTGCCCCGACCCCACTTTTCATCTCGCCCCATCTGGTAGCGCAAGAAGTTCTTGATTACCTCTGAGCTTTCGGTGGAAGCTGCCACATGCAACAAGTTGCGGTACTGGGCCTCTTCCAATTTGCTCAGACCTTTAAAGTTATCCAAGGCGGTTTGGATTCTGGCAACCAGCTCATCTTCGGCCAGCCGGATTTGCCGTTGGATCTTGAGCTCTTGTTCCGATGTGATCTCGCCGGTGGCGAAGGTCATAGCGGGTTCTCCCAGAAATGATGATGGAACGGACTGCAAACTTCGATTTGGCCGAATCCTTCAGCAGTGCGTTCGCCAATCCCCCAGTATTCCATCTCCGCCAAAATCGGGATCCAACGCTCCAGTTGCGTGGTGCTCAGCAGAAAGAGGCTGCCCTGCGTGGTTACCAATTCTACATCTTTGAACAGACCCCAGGCAGCGTTCCAGCCGGAGACATAGGCGTAGCTGCTGAAGGCCAGCTCCAAAGCCAGGGATCCATCTTCGCAGTTGGCCTCTTCCTGGAGCATCTGGGGGGTGAGCACGGTGGTGCGTTGCCAGCGCTCTTTGAGAATGGCCCCCGACTGCAGCCCAATGGAGAAATACTGCCGCTCCGGCGGCAAGGGCTGCCAGGGATCCCCGAACACCTGCCATTGTTGCCAGCGCTGCCGCAGCTTTTGGTTGAAGGCTTCCACCCGCTGGGCCAGGGAAGGCCGGGGAGCAGCCAGACACCGAGCCGTGACGTTGACCCGGCCCAATCCCCGCGACACCCCTCCTCCCAAGCGCAGCAGGTGGGCGTGGGCGTTGAGGTAGCGGGTGAGGGTCTCGGCCAGCTTGGGATCCCGCAGGTAGATGTAGCCGCTGAAAAGGGAGCGCTCCAGATGCCCATTGGGGCGGGCTTTGCCCTCGTTCATCACCTCTAGGCTGTAGAGGATTTGGTCGGCAGCAGTGGCGCGGCGACGGTTGATCCCCACCCGCGTGAGCAGGCGTTTGGACACAGCAGCTCGTTCGTAGCGGGGCCCCAGGTCAGACTCCTGCTGGCTGTAGAACCCCCCGAAGGGCTCCACTCTTCCCCCGGAACCGTCCGGCTCTGTGGGATCGAACGGGATCCCCAGCCGCTGTGAGCAGAAGCGATCCAGGAGCGTGTCGAACACCCCCGTTTTGCCCGCCTCTGAGCGGAAGCCGGGATTGTTTTTCGAGCTGAAGGCCGTGGCCGGCAAGACCTTGCTGCCGGATCCCGGATAGGCGTGGGTAAACACAGCAGGCCGAGCTGCCGTAAACAGGGCGGCCAAATCTCCTTCCAGCGCCTCGGCAGGGCGATGTTGGGTTTGGCTGAGCATGAGGTCGGCCAGAGCACCGCGAATCACGCTGCCGGGAATGTAATCCTGGGCCTCGCTGATGGAGCCGCCCGGCTTTTGCCGACCGATGGCCAAGGGAGACTGAGCCGTTAGGGTGAGTTGAATGGCTTCCATCAGCTCTCTCCCTGGGCCAAGAAAGCCCAATCGGCTGCGGTGGGCTGGAGAGCCTGCAGGGATCCAGGATCCCAGTGCAGCCAGCCCAAACCTGCGGATTTGCTGCCCCCCAGCGCGATCAGGTGGTGCAGGGCCGCCAACAGGAGAGTTTTGCCCCAGGAAGGGCAATCGGGCAAAAGCTGCAGGGATCCGGAAAAAGTCAGCTCAGCCGCGGGAGAGGTCTCAATGAGGTAGAGCCGCTGATCCTCGGCGGTGCGGCGGCGGCGGTTGAGGGTGACCCCAGGGCGAAGGGTTGGTTCCAGAGCTGCTGGCGGCACCTCGCAGACGAGATCCTCCACCCACAGGCGGGCAGGCAGGGCCGGATTGCCGAATATCTGGCAGACCAGACAATGGGATCCGGCGTAGCCCTCCACCTGGTATTCGGGGCGGTGGAAATTTCCTGCGCTGCCCTCCCGCTGCGGACACATGCGCTCTGGGTCGGGAGAGCGGCAAATGGCCCAGCCCAGGCCACGGGCCAGTTTCTCGCACTCGTGGCGCAGCCGCCCCTTCAGTTGGGAGCCGGGAATGATCAGCCTGCCAAAGGCATCTTTGAGCAGGGGCTTATCCGCCAGGGAGCCGCTGGAGCCGCCGGCTCCCACCGCCAGGGCAGAGGCGAGGGTGGCCCTCAAAGGGATAGAGGTGATCGTTCGCCCCGCTTGGGGCAGCTCTGCCAGTCTCACCATCACTCCACCTCCGCCAGAACGGGCCGACCCTCGGCCTGGGGCTGTTTTTGCACAAAGGCGTACAAATCCACCAGATCCCGCCAGATGGTTTCATAGGTTGGCGTTGACGAGGATACCTGTGGCTCAACATACATCCAGGGGGGAAGGTGGCCGTCGTTGGTTTTGGCCTTGCACCAGGTGCGCTCAAAAGCCTCCATCAGCGGCTGCCCCTTTTTGCCCAGGCGGCTGCGGAAATAGAGATAGTTGAGGGTGGCGGTGCGTTTGCCTTTTTCCAAGAAGCTGCGAATCTGATAAAGCTGGGAGCGAGGAAAATTGGCCTCCTGCAGGGCTTGTACCGTTCTCAGCAACCCGTGGATTTCCGGGACGGTATAGGGGCTGGCGTAGAGCTTGAGGGTGTGGCTGTTCTGGCGGATCTCCAGAGCTTCCCGACGAAAATCCTGGATGCTGGAGACAACCAGGGCGACCGACTTCAACGAGAGAAAGTCGATGGTGGCCACAGAGCAGTCCTTGTCTTTGGGCTTCAGCTTTTTCGCGTAGCTCTTGGCGGATTTCAACAGTTGTTCGGTGAGCTTTTCGGCGTAGTAAATGGGGGTGTCTTCCGAGGCGATCAGCACCCCCACCGAGGCGGAGAGCCGACAGAGCTTCCGATCTGCCGCCGGGTAGCGGTGAGGCACCTTGCCGGAAGATTGAGCTGCATAGGTTGCCGAGGTGTCCAGCAGGAGCTGCTCAAACTGCTCACAGAAGGTGGCGGCAATTTCCAGGGCTTTGTGGGCAGGCACCACCACCAACACATCGTCTCCGCCGATGGTCAGGATCTCGAAGGGGTGGATCCACTCGCCGTTGCGGTCTCTGCCGGTTTCCGGATCTGGGGATAGGCCGTGCAGCCGATGGGCCTGCAGGTGCTGGGCGAGGGCGTGGTAAACGGCTTTTTCCGTTGCCTCGGAAACATCCCGGCTAAATTGTCGGTAGGCTTCTGGGGTTTGGATCTGCTGCACATAGCCCCCCATGTCGTTGCCATCGGCGTAAAGGTAAGCCACAAAGCCCTGGCTGCCCAGGCTGGCGTTGGCCACTTCCCGTAGAGATTGGGCCTCGCCGATCCCCTGGACAGATCCCTGATGGGGCTGCAAATAGCGCTCCCGGTAGGGCTCGCCGACGGGAGAGTTGAGAAAGCGGGCAAATCGCGTTACCCAGCTTTCCACAAAGCCGGGATCCCAGGTGGGGAACTTGCGGAACCACCCTTGCTTGCCTGTTTCAATGCGCTTGGCCTGGCGACCCACCAGGGCTTTGCGAGCGGTGGCTTCCGAGAGCCAGGGCTGATCGACCAGGTCGGCTTTGGCGATGGCAGGGCGACGGTCGGTGCTGTCGCGGCGCAGGTAGGGATGGGTTTCAAAAAAGGCGGGATGGGCGCGGCTGGGGCGACCGGGATCCGGATTGCCGTTGCGGCGGTGGTTGAAGCGGGCGGCCAGGTAACCCACCAACTCGTTGAAACTTTTGCGGTCTTGAAATCTGGCTTCGCTGCCATCCCCAAAATAGGCTCTCACCAGGGGATGGGTTTTGTGTTGCGCCAGCCAATCCAGCCAGGGGGTGCGTTCGATGGGATCCCGCAACAGGCCGTAGCGCAGTTCCAGCAGCCGAAAGGCGGATCCCACGGCGCAGGCGTTAGCGGTGAGGGTTTCTTCGGTGTAGCGCCGCTCGATGGCCTCACAGAGATCGTCCACATGGGCCGCCGGGCAAAAGGCCAGGAGATTGCCCCCGGTGGAGTAGATGATGAGCTCCGGGATCAGGGCTTGCGCCAAAGCCGGGTAGTGCTGCTGCAGCCAAGGCCGGATCTGCTCGGCCACATAGGCCCTCAGCTCTGCTTGAGACTCTTTCCCCAAACCTTCCCATCCCAGGTAGGTTTGCTCGGGATCCCCGAAAAAGGCGGGCAGATCCACCAGGTTAATGCGATCCAACAAAGCGGAGGCCCCGCGGATTTCCGACAGCTTGGCCGACTCGAAGACATAGCTCTTGATCTTGGTGGCCCCCCCGTAAACCAAGCCGATGCGGGTTGTCTGCTGCCACAGCTCCGGGTAGCGGGATTGCAGCTCCGCCGGGGTTCTGGGAAAGGTCTTCGCCGCCATGCTCTCCTGAAATTGGCGCACCTGAGCCAAAATGGGCCGTAGCTCTTCTGGGATCCCGGCCTCGTTGTCGGCGCGAACGGCGGCCCGCATCTGCTGCAAGGTCTCCAGGGCAAACTGGGGATCCCGCTGTTCTCCCCACGCCAGGCACCAGGCCAAGGCAACAGGAACGGGAGAGGGAGCAGAAGTAGGGGTCATGAGCAGCACCTGCGAAATGCGAAAAAGGAAGACAAGTCTTGGACAGGGCTTCCATCGGCTGCGACGGACAGATCCCTAAAGGCTGGGGGCAATTGGCCTCGATTTTTAATCCTTCGCGGAAGACCAAAGCCCTTCAAAAAAGGGTTTGCCGGTTGGGTGGGTAACCAATCGAATCAAGCCGAGAGATGCCATTGAGGTTACCGATTGTTTCAGCCATATCCGATAAACGCTCTCGCCTCATGGTTTTCAGTCCTCTAGCTTGCTAGCAGTATAGATCGAGTGCGATGGGTTGCAGACGATTGCAAGGCTTTCTTCAGATTGTGAGATTTTTTCTGCCTGTACAACGGGCAATTCGAGAGTAAACCCAATAAGAAGGGATCCCTTCTAAAATTTTCTCAATGGAAAGTTGGGTTTTGTGTTGATTGTTGCTGTGGACTGGGAATGGGCTGTGCCTATGCTGAGTTTCTCAGAGCCATCTGCTGATAGAGAAGCGAACGGCAAGTGGCCGACGGGATCCGAGTTGGTGGGGATCACCTTGGAAGTTCAGGCTCCTCGGTCTTACCTGCTGGATCCCCACTATGCCAAAGGGCTGCACGCCTGGTTCTTGAGCCAGGTGCAAGAGACAGACCCGCAGCTATCGGCCTATTTGCACGATGGAGAATCGGAGAAACCTTTTACCCTCTCCCGGCTGATGGGGCCGTTCCGCGAGCAGGGGGGGCGACCGCTGATCGCGCCTCATCTCCCCTTCCGCTGGTGGATCACCGGCCTCAACCCGCCGGTGGTGGAGTGGCTGCGAGGGTGGTGCCAACGGCTGCCCACCTGGCTGGAATTGCGGGGATCCCCGCTGCAGATCCTGGGATGGCAGATCTCGATCCCCCCGCGCACCTATCGTCAACTGTTGGAGCAGCCTCTTTCCCCCCGCTCCTGGAGCCTTTCCTTCGTCTCGCCCACCAGCTTTCGCCACCGGGGCCACCATCTGCCGCTGCCGATCCCTCGCAACCTGTTCCACAGCTATCTGCGCCGTTGGAACGATTTTTCCGGTCTGCCCATCGAGGCGGAGCCTTTTCTGGATTGGGTGGATGGGGAAGTGATCATCCAGCGGCACCGTCTGGAATCGGTCAAAACCACCGCAGGTCGCCAGGGATCCGTGACGGGATTCATCGGCTGTGTGCAGTTGGCTGTCTCCTCCCGTGCGCCTGAGCTGTTGCAGCAGCAGCTCCAAGCCCTGATCCACCTTGCCCCCTACTGCGGCACCGGCCACAAAACCCCCTTTGGGCTAGGGCAAACCCGCCTGGGTTGGTTGGCCGAAGAGCTACCCGCCTCCCCTGTCCCTTCCCGGGAAGAGCAGGTGGCCCAGCGGATCGAGGAGCTGAGCGCCCTCTTTCTCAGCCAGCGGCAACGACAAGGGGGATCCCGCGCCGAAAAAACTGCCCAACTGTGGGCGACGATCCTGGCCCGCCGCGAAGGTGGAGAGAGCTTACAACAGATCGCCGCTGATTTGGAGATGCCCTACGAGACGGTGAAGACCTATGCCAAGCTGGCCCGCCGCTCTCTCCAGTCTGGATCCCAGGACTACTCGTCGAGCAGTCTTCCCTAGATGACTTGAGGTACTTTGTTGAGCCTGATACATTCACGCTGAACTCTCCTGAACATGGTTCAGGAAAGAAGCGATCGCATCCTGCCTATCTCTGTTCGCGTCAGCGGGACGGAGTCCAAGCAGGAAGGCGGTATCCCGCAAAGCCCTGAGGAATACCCCCCGAGCGCTTTCCCCCTTCACTTCCCGGCAACCGTTGCGGTGGACTCAAGGATCAGGGGGAAACTTGGTCTACTATATCCCTCTCAATGACTTTTGCCAAACCGCCTAAAGCTCAGTAAATTCAGCAAAGTTCAGGGTTTTGGGGGTTAGAGGCATGCTCTTGCAGGGAGAAGGTAGAGATCAACCTCACTTCTCTTTGCTCATTACTCGCTTCTCTCTAGTTTCCGTCCCCTTGCGGGGAAAAGGTAGGGATCAACGTAGATTCTGAGCGGGAGGTCCCAGAAGAAATTCTGGGGTTTCCGTCCCCTTGCGGGGAAAAGGTAGGGATCAACGGGCTAGCTGCCCTCTGTTTGGCCAAATCCGTGGCCTGTTTCCGTCCCCTTGCGGGGAAAAGGTAGGGATCAACTGCGCACTTTCCAGCCGCGAGAGGTGGGCGAGTCGGGTTTCCGTCCCCTTGCGGGGAAAAGGTAGGGATCAACTTTTAACGGGGTTTAAGAACCCTTTCGTGGGCGGTGGCTTGCATTTCCGTCCCCTTGCGGGGAAAAGGTAGGGATCAACGAATAAATTCGCAACGAGAGGACCTCAGGATTTGCTCCTGTTTCCGTCCCCTTGCGGGGAAAAGGTAGGGATCAACGGAGAAATCCTGGGTGTGTTTGTTGGGAGGGAGGTTTCCGTCCCCTTGCGGGGAAAAGGTAGGGATCAACGTCTGCTCAATAGTAAACCTGAGCCAATCCTATTAGGTTTCCGTCCCCTTGCGGGGAAAAGGTAGGGATCAACATAAAGAACACCCAGGTGTATAAACAACCTGGGTGTGTTTCCGTCCCCTTGCGGGGAAAAGGTAGGGATCAACGCTACTCGGGATGGACTACCGGAACCTTATTACCTCATGTCTGGAACGGTTCAGAAGATTGAAACTGTAGGGATCAACGCTACTCGGGATGGACTACCGGAACCCTGGTTAGCGTAGTTTCCGTCCCCTTGCGGGGAAAAGGTAGGGATCAACGAGTGCTTCTAACCGACTTTCGCGAACTAATTCACGAGTTTCCGTCCCCTTGCGGGGAAAAGGTAGGGATCAACATGGAGGTAGTCGGAATCTACTAACTAGTCTCCTCACTGTTTCCGTCCCCTTGCGGGGAAAAGGTAGGGATCAACGTTTCTGAGGCTGGGTTAATAACAGCCAAAGGAACTGTTTCCGTCCCCTTGCGGGGAAAAGGTAGGGATCAACAAAGTAGCTCTGTAGCACAACATTATGTACACATTCAGTTTCCGTCCCCTTGCGGGGAAAAGGTAGGGATCAACCAGCCCTGTTACGCCTAATCGTAAGCGGTCCTGTGGCTGTTTCCGTCCCCTTGCGGGGAAAAGGTAGGGATCAACAAATGGGTGGCGACTATGACGGTGACCGAGTATCCATCCACGTTTCCGTCCCCTTGCGGGGAAAAGGTAGGGATCAACTCCGCCTAGTCACTGATGGGCCTCTGGCCCTAATGGCCTTGTTTCCGTCCCCTTGCGGGGAAAAGGTAGGGATCAACGCAATGGAGGCATGGAGGCTCCTGAGAAGTGCGCCCAAAGCGTTTCCGTCCCCTTGCGGGGAAAAGGTAGGGATCAACGTCCAAAACCTTGTCCACTGCAACTGTGGTGCTGAGTCGAATGTTTCCGTCCCCTTGCGGGGAAAAGGTAGGGATCAACTCATTAATGTACCCAAGGTATGTTGGGAGAGTCGACTCCGTTTCCGTCCCCTTGCGGGGAAAAGGTAGGGATCAACGTCGTCTTGGCCAAACGAGCTTCAAATCGCGGCAGGTTTAGTATTCCCTGCCGATAGGAGGTTAACTATGATCAACGTCGTCTTGGCCAAACGAGCTTCAAATCGCTCTGAAATTGTTTCCGTCCCCTTGCGGGGAAAAGGTAGGGATCAACTGTTTCTTCCCATGTAAGGGAGGTTGTTATGTCCAACTCTTTTGTTTCCGTCCCCTTGCGGGGAAAAGGTAGGGATCAACAGTAATACACAAGTTGAATTATGTAAATAAGGACAAGAGGTTTCCGTCCCCTTGCGGGGAAAAGGTAGGGATCAACGGCCTAACCTCTAACTAACCCACTAAAGGCTGCCAGATTGGGTTTCCGTCCCCTTGCGGGGAAAAGGTAGGGATCAACTCTGGCAAGACACTGCTCTAGGACCAGTTAAGAATGGTTTCCGTCCCCTTGCGGGGAAAAGGTAGGGATCAACGCGCAAGCGGCAAAAATTCAACCGTAAGGTGAAGAAGGGTTTCCGTCCCCTTGCGGGGAAAAGGTAGGGATCAACAGCCTTAGTTAAGGCTATACCTAGAGGCCAAAAGTGGCCTGTTTCCGTCCCCTTGCGGGGAAAAGGTAGGGATCAACATAGTCACCACCCATCTGACGTACGTCTTCAGGGTTGAGGTGTTTCCGTCCCCTTGCGGGGAAAAGGTAGGGATCAACATACGGTTTGTCAGGGCAAGGCTCGTCACAAAGTTTCCGTCCCCTTGCGGGGAAAAGGTAGGGATCAACCTAGATCGAGCTCAACAGCAAGGTAGCGAAGAACTCCCGTTTCCGTCCCCTTGCGGGGAAAAGGTAGGGATCAACGCTCACTATTTGCTGTATTAGTGAGTACTCAGCTCTCAGTTTCCGTCCCCTTGCGGGGAAAAGGTAGGGATCAACTTATGAAGCAGTGGCGCAGGTACAGGCGCTTACTACCATAAATGTGTTTCCGTCCCCTTGCGGGGAAAAGGTAGGGATCAACACTCAAACTCGGTTACCTCTCGACCAAGATTAAGTCATCGTTTCCGTCCCCTTGCGGGGAAAAGGTAGGGATCAACGACCACCGAAACCGGCTGGGAAAAGCTTTATTCAACCCCAGAGGGTTTCCGTCCCCTTGCGGGGAAAAGGTAGGGATCAACGGGAGATAAAGGCAGCCAATCCTGATATCTCCAACGAAGATCTTGTTTCCGTCCCCTTGCGGGGAAAAGGTAGGGATCAACTTCATATACACGGACTTCAACGCGTACATCAAAGACTGCACGGGTTTCCGTCCCCTTGCGGGGAAAAGGTAGGGATCAACGTGGAGCCAGTACGCTAATGGCACCCTCCGCTCCGAAAGGAGTTTCCGTCCCCTTGCGGGGAAAAGGTAGGGATCAACATAGTGGAGGTAACCTGTAAGGGCGGATTCAAGTACGCCCTAGTTTCCGTCCCCTTGCGGGGAAAAGGTAGGGATCAACTCATATGTACTCCTCCCTTTTCAGGGATAAAAGAACACCCAGGGTTTCCGTCCCCTTGCGGGGAAAAGGTAGGGATCAACGCCATTAAGGCAGCCTTTGTTGAGGGGTTAGAGTATGATGTTTCCGTCCCCTTGCGGGGAAAAGGTAGGGATCAACCCAGTTGGAGGTTACAATGTCTATCGTTCACTATTACGCATGTTTCCGTCCCCTTGCGGGGAAAAGGTAGGGATCAACAAATTGGCCTAGAAGGGCCTGGAGAGCCGGGGGTGGCTACGTTTCCGTCCCCTTGCGGGGAAAAGGTAGGGATCAACCTCAGCATTACGCGCTTTCGCTTTGGCCCCAATGAGGCTTTGTTTCCGTCCCCTTGCGGGGAAAAGGTAGGGATCAACACTGTGGCTATCATGATCACAACTCGTGGCCGGCAGTATATCGAGGTTTCCGTCCCCTTGCGGGGAAAAGGTAGGGATCAACGGCCGGGGTTGTGGCCGGAGACGCCGTAGCCGACATCGAACGGTTTCCGTCCCCTTGCGGGGAAAAGGTAGGGATCAACAACGATCCGGTATTAGTAGATCGAATGAATTTTATTCAATGTTTCCGTCCCCTTGCGGGGAAAAGGTAGGGATCAACGTCGAGCTTAAAGAGCATCCTGAGGTCATTGTAGAGCTAATTGAGTTTCCGTCCCCTTGCGGGGAAAAGGTAGGGATCAACAGTGGCAGCCTTTTTATTTTAGGTAGGATAGTTGTTCACGTTTCCGTCCCCTTGCGGGGAAAAGGTAGGGATCAACCGTAAGAGCAGCTTTGCAGTGCGAAAAGCTCCGATCTTCGTTTCCGTCCCCTTGCGGGGAAAAGGTAGGGATCAACGAGTAGGGTTGGGGGTGAATCTACTGTGGAGGGGTTGAGTGTTTCCGTCCCCTTGCGGGGAAAAGGTAGGGATCAACTCATCAGGCTCCTGCCTGAGGAGTACTGGCCTGCAGCTGAGGCCTGTTTCCGTCCCCTTGCGGGGAAAAGGTAGGGATCAACGGTAGTTCTACCTCCTCTAGAGTAATGGTAGTCCCGTCGTTTCCGTCCCCTTGCGGGGAAAAGGTAGGGATCAACACCCACACTCCCTTGTACTACAACCCTGACAAAGGGCTGTATGTTTCCGTCCCCTTGCGGGGAAAAGGTAGGGATCAACAACAAATCCAGTTGGCTCAAGGTTGGCTTCCGCTAGGGTTTCCGTCCCCTTGCGGGGAAAAGGTAGGGATCAACATTAGGTCAAGTACGGGCAGCGTCGTGTTAGACGCAGTTTCCGTCCCCTTGCGGGGAAAAGGTAGGGATCAACCCTACCCTCGGAAAAGCCTGAATTCATGAGGTTTTCAAGGTGCGTTCGCGAGGGAGTACGGAGATTCCTCGACACAGATATTAACATTGTCCTCGCGGCCAAGCGCAAGCGGGGAAATTGAGCTTGCTACGGCCATTATGTCACGTTTTTGGGCCAATCGGGGCAAAAGATCTAAAGTTTCCCTTAAAATCTTGTGCCGGCAGAGTCAGGCTGGTGATGGCTCGCCCCGACAGATCGCGCACAAAACTTTACAATTTCGGCCCGGTGGAGAGCCTCAGAAGATCAGGTAGTCCGGCGGCTCATAGGGGGGAGGCCCCCCGAAGACTTTGGCCTGCTTCTTGGCCGCGGCATCCAAAGGGTAGGCCCGCAGACTGTCTTCCTTGAGATTCAGCAGGGGCAACCACGACTGTTCCAGCTTGTTTTCCAACTCTGCAGTGTCCAGTGGGCATTCAAAAACGGAGTATTGCACTCGCTGGCAGCACTGCTCCAGGCGTTTGGCCAACTGGTGTCGGCGCTTATCGTCCACCACGTCGTAGCAAACCAACCACAGCATCAGCGCAGCTCCATTGCTTCGTACTCCAGGTTGCCGCTCACCAGGCAACGGCCCAGCCAGCGGGCTTGCTCCAGCACGATTTGGCTCAGAGCCAGGCGACGCGACTGGGGAGGATAGAGCAACGGCTCGCGGAAGCGGCGCTCCAGCTCACCCAAAAACAACTTTTTGGCCAGGGATCCCAGCCATACGCCTGTTCCATCCGGCGACGGCTCAAAGTCTTCCGGGGTGAGCAAGCCGGCCTTGATGAGTTGGAGCACGGCCCAATCCACCACCAAGGGCCGAAACTCTTCCATCAAATCCAGCACCAGGTTGGGGCGATAGGGCAAATTGGCGTGGAAAAAGCCCAGGTAGGGATCCAAGCCGGCCATCACGGCCGCCGAGAACACTCTTGCCAGCAGCACCCCGTAGCCCCAACTGAGGAGCGCGTTAATCGGGTCGAGCGGCGGCTGTCGGTTGCGGCCAGTGAAGTTCCACTCAGGCGGAAAGCAATGTTGCAGGGATTGGTAGTAGGTGCGGGCGCAAATGCCCTCCAGGCCCATCAGCGCTTCTCGATCCGGAGGAGTGGTGGAGCGATCCAACTGTTGCAGGTAGGCGGCGATAACATCAATACCCTCCTGTAAGGGGGCAATTTGGCCGCGGGTAGCCCGGTTGTGCAGTTGTAGAATTGCCCGTTGGTTGCGAATCTTGCCGCGCACAATCACCTTGGCCCACCTCAGCCCCCAGGGGGAGTAGGCCCGCTGATACTGGGCCAGACGGATCTCAGAGTTGGTGGAGAAGGATCCCTGCAGGCGACCGCGAAAACCGCCATCCGCACGCAAAAAAATGGTTTCGATGCCTCGATCCAGCAGTTGGGCCAAAGCTGCGCTGGTCAATTGGATCCCGGGCAACACCACCACCAGCTTCACCTCTGCCAGGCGGCAAAGCTGCTCTTGACCACGGCGGCGAATGAGCAGGGTTTGGTTTTGGCAGTGAACCACAGTCCCCGGCTCGGTTAGGTAGAGGGTGGTCATGGGCAGGAAGGTCAAGAAAGCTTCAGGTCGGGGCGATAAAACTGCAGCTCTGCCTGGGCTTCCCGAGCCATCTGTTCCCGGTAGGCCGGGGGAGCGATGACCTCGCCGTTGGGCCGCCAATCCCGCAGGCGCATGGTGAAATTGGTATCTCCCACCCGTACCCAGGCCCGAAAATAGCGGTCGCTGGCCGGCCTTTGCCGGAGAATGTTCAAAATCTGTTGGCGTTCCCGCACATCCGCCACTGCCTGCTGCACCAAAGCCGGGATCCGCTCGTAGGCAATGGGCTGGAAGGTGGGATGTCGCACTGTGCTTTCCACATAGCGACGGGCAAACTCCGGGGAAAATCGAAGGATCAACAATGCCTTGGGCAGGTAAAAATCGGATCCCCAGGCTTCTTCCCATGCTGCTTGGACTTCCTCTGGGCTGGGCAGCTTCCTCTGCCGTTTGCGGGTTGCCAGCTCTGGCGGAATGGAAGGAGCGTCCCAGGGAATCACCGCCAGGCGCTCAGACTGGATCCGATCCAGCCGAAAATTGTGCCAGCCCAGGGATCCTTCGGGGGTGGGAAGCTGGCCAAAGGCTGCCAAATACTTGGCGCGGCGGGCATAGAACAAACAGACTGGGTAAGTGAGAACGTGTCGGATCCCATGTTGGCGGGTGGCGTAGTCAAAACCGATCACCCCTGCTTCTGGGTTGGCCCAAAGGGCTTCTAGCTGGCTTTGATATTCATCCACCCGTTCTTGCTGTTCGTCTGAGAGGATGTACTCAAACCACACAAACAGCCGCCGCTGCGAGTGCTGATCGCGCCAGCGGGACGGAGTCCTTTCGCGCCAGCGGGACGGAGTCCTTTGATTTTCCCAGATTTCATCCAGCAAAACCTGCACATCTGGATGTACAAAGGCCACATCGCTGAGGATGTGATAGATCTGTTCCAGTTGATGGCCCGATAAGGTCAAAGCCGATGAAGATACGGGCAGTTGGGGACGATCCCCCGGCGCACGGCAGCGAAAATTATCTCTCCGCCTAGAGTTGGCCTGAATTTGTTGCAGCCAACCCCGGGCAGCCAGGTAATCCAGCTCTTTGCGCAGTGTGCGATGGGTCTTGTGAAAGGGTTGAGCAGATAGCAGCGCTTCCAGATCCGGAACTTCTGCTTTTAAGGCGGCCAATAGGTTGGGATCCTTCAGCCAAAACCTCAAGGGTTTCCAGCAAATGCAGTCAACATCAGGACAGGGTGAAGGGATCCCTTGTGCCAGATCCTGCTTGGGGTGCCGTGGTGAGAGCAAGCGATCCCGGATGTGGGTGTAGCCAAAGGTTTCCGGCAGGTCTGGCCAGCGGTTTTTGCCATAGAGGCAGTGGAGCAGCACCCACAGGCGCACGGCCCGCTCCAGGCGCTCGGCCAACTGACCGCCCGCTAACCAACGCAACACTTCCACCGTCAAAGGCAGCTCAAATCCGCTCATCCGACAGTTCCCTCGGTTCTTAGGTCAACCAGTTGATGGCACTCCAGGCCAGGGGTTTTCTTGGAGCAAGGCGCAAGTGAGAGCCTGACCACTCTGACATGAGTTGGAACCTTCCACTTCCAATCTCTTCCATACTGAAGTCAACCTGTCTCGTCAAATCTGCCCATGGCTGCTGTGGCACTGCATTTGCTTTCCGGCTATCTGGCCGAAGACCCGCAGAAACCCCACTCTGCAGAACTGTCTTTTCAAATCCTTGAAATCGAGCTGACCCGACCGGATCGCCTGGTTTTTCCAGAGGATCTGGCTCAGCTTCGGCTGCCTGCAGGGATCGATGCCCGGCTGGGTGTGGTTCTGACGGGGCGGGCCCCCATTTGGCTGTATGGCTGGCTGGTGCACGAGTGCCACTTCACCCGCTGGGTGGCCTGCTATGACCCACGCTTGGGCGCAGTGGTGGTCTCCAGCCATACCCCGGAAGTGCGGGTGGGCCAGGTCATCCCCTGGGTGCAGGGAAGGCCGGGTTCAGAATTGGCAGCGGCGGTGATGGTGGTGGGCCCCCCCGACAGTGGCAAAAGCCGTCTTGCCCGCGCCCTCTTCGAAGCTCTGCTGCCGGAGCATCCTGATATTTATCTGCAACGGGCCCATTGGGATGGGGAAGGCAATTGGACTCTGGACTTACCCCTAGAACAGGCCGAAGCCCTCAAGCAGCGGTACCGGGGCCGTTCAACCCCTGAGTTTTTTGGCTTCCATGCCCAGGCCATTCTGGCTTTGCGCCGGCAAAAGAGTTTGGTGATTGTGGATGTGGGCGGCAAGGTGGATCCGCAAAAGCAGCCGATCCTGGAAGCCTGCTCCCACTACCTGGTGGTCAGCCGGGATCCCGAGGCTATCCCTCTCTGGCACGAGTTTTGTCGAGACCGGGGCAATTTGCGCTGTGTGGCCATCCTGCACACCTCGCCCGGCCCTCCTCAAGTGCTCAAAGACTCACCTGAGTTGGAAATTCGCTGGGATCCCAACTCTCCTCCCCCCGCGGAGCTGCTGCGGGCGGTGCGCCGCTTGATTGCCTAGGGGTGCGGATTCAGAATTGGATGGGCGGGCGAGCCTTTTCGGAAACGGCGAGATTGAGAACCGGGAGATTGAGAACTGGGAAAAGAAAAAGGAGAGGGTACTGATGCTGGGAGCCATTGCCGGGGATGTTATCGGCTCTGTCCATGAGCACTCGGGCACCAAAACGAAGAACTTTCCGCTGTTCGTCGAGGCCAGCCAATTTACCGATGACACGGTTCTGACGGTCGCTGTGGCCGAGCGGCTGCTGCGGGGCGGTAGCTACGTCGATTGGTACCATGAGTACTTCCACGCCTACCCAGAGGCTGGGTACGGGAGCAGCTTCATCCACTGGGCCGAGCATCGCTGCCGTGAGCCGTACTACAGTTGGGGCAACGGAGCCGCCATGCGGGTTAGCCCCATTGGCATCGCCTGCAACACGCTGGAAGAAGTGCTGGCCCAGGCGCGGGCCAGTGCCGAGGTAACCCACAACCACCCGGAGGGCATCCGCGGCGCTCAGGCTACGGCAGCCGCCGTGTTTCTCGCCCGGTCAGGGTACACCAAGGCCGACATCAAGACGTACATCGAGCAAGAGTTCGGATACTGCCTATCCGAGCGGCTGGACGATATCCGGGAGCACTACTGCTTCGATGTCTCCTGTCAGGGCTCGGTGCCCCAGTCGATCATCGCGTTCCTAGAGGCAGACGGTTTTGAAGACGCGGTGCGCAACGCCATCTCCCTTGGTGGAGACGCAGACACCATGGCCTGCATTGCCGGGGGCATTGCGGAGGCGTTTTTCGGCGGCGTGCCGGACGAGATCGCATCCCAGACGCTGGCCGTTTTGGACGAGCGGTTGCACGGCGTTGTGTGCGAGTTCCAAGAGAGGTTTGCGGATCGCCTGACCAGGGGCTGCACCTGATGGCCAAGGTGTGTGGTTTTTGGGTTTTGGGTTGCCTTGTCGCCCTCTCGCTCCGTCAACTGCTCCAGGTTGGATTTACCGGTAAGCCGCCTCTGGGTTGGCTTCATGGCCGTAGAGATAGCTGAGAACCGAGTTGCGCAGGCGGTAGTACTGCGGATCTTCAAGAATCCGCTCGCGATCCCGAGGGCGCGGGAAGGGGATGGTCACGATCTGCCCGATGGTGGCTGCAGGGCCATTGGTCATCAGTACCAAGCGGTCGGCCAAAAACAGCGCCTCATCAATGTCGTGGGTAATCATCAAAACCGTGCAGCGATGTTCATCCCAAATGCGCAACAGCTCCTCTTGAAGCTCCTCTTTGGTAATGGCATCCAAGGCCCCGAAGGGTTCATCCAAAATCAGCACTTCTGGACGGATGGCCAACGCACGAGCAATGGCTACCCGCTGTTTCATCCCTCCCGAAATTTGCGAGGGATATTTCTGAGCAGCTTCCCCCAGCCCCACCAAATCCAAATGTTCTTCCACAATTCGATGCTTTTCCGACTGGCTCTTGTGGGGAAATACCGACCGAACGGCCAAATAGACGTTTTCATAAACTGTGAGCCAGGGCAACAGGGCATACCCTTGAAACACCACCATGCGCTCCGGGCCAGGAGCTGTAATCGGCTGCCCTTTCAGCTTCACCGAGCCACTGGTGGGCTGGGCAAATCCGGAAACCATATTCAGCAGGGTGGTTTTGCCACAGCCGGAATGCCCAACCAAGCAGACAAACTCTCCCTCGTTCACACTGAGGTTGATATCTCGCAAGACGGGATAATCCCCCTTGGGAGTTGAGTAGGTCTTGCTGACATTCTCAAGGCTTAGGTAGGGTTCTGCGGCTACGTTCGCTGGGGTAGAGGTTGTCAAGAGGGCAGTCATCGTAGGGTGCTCCAACTCATGATTTTCTCACAACGGGGAATGTGCTTTTGCAAGGGCGCCCAAGTGGGTATCTAGAGCAACACAGGACGACGATCTAAGGCAACCTCGGCTACATAAATATCGTGCTTAATCGCCAAACTGTTGAGGTAGGCCAGGGGATCCTCACCATTAAAGGGGATCCCGTCGAACAACTGAATGGGCTGCCTTTGGTAGGAGACATCCAGTCCCAGCTCGCGGGCTGCCGTGCTGAACACCCCCACCTGACATACCCGCTCCACGATCTCCACCCAGTTGCGGGGAAAGGGCAGCTCCCCCCAGCGGGCCATTTGGGTCATCATCCACAGATGCTCGGTGCGGCTGGGACGGTTGCCGGCTCCCAGAAAGAAGCGGTGGTGGGCATATTCCCGCATCGGCCTGTCCAAGTCACAGATTAGGCGCTGGGGATCCCCCAGATGAATGTAGGAGGGGTCGGTGCTCAGGTAGGCGCGGCGGCTGAGCAGCTCGCGAATCTCGTCGTGATGGGCCGGGTCTTCACAGTAGCGGCAGGCTTCCAACAGCGCTTTGACCAAGGCAATGTGGGTGTTGGGGTAGGCTCTGGCCCAATCTTCTCGCACCCCCAACACTTTGCCGGGATGGCCCAGCCAAATCTCCAGGTCTGTAGCCACCGTAAAGCCACTGCCCTCTAAGGCTGCCCGCAAATTCCAGGGCTCTCCCACACAGTACCCATCGATGTTGCCGGCTGTCAGGTTGGCCACCATCTGGGCCGGAGGCAGCGTTTTCAGTACCACATCGTGATCCGGGTGGATCCCGCCGGCTGCCAGCCAGTAGCGCAACAGCAAATTGTGCATAGAGCTGGGATGCACCACCCCAAAGGTAAGCCGACGGCTGGGACTATCCAGAATGTAAGCCTTCAACTGGCTGAGGGTGTGGATCCCTTGCTCGTAGAACCGCTTATGCAAGGTGATGGCATTGCCGTTGCGGGTCAAGGTGAGGGCCGTAACCACCGGCTGAGGCGGGTTATCCCCTCCGCCCAAAGACATCCACACCGGCATACCGGCGGGCATTTGGGCCGCATCCAGATAACCTCCCTGAATGCCGTCTTGGATCCCTCGCCAACTGGTTTCCCGCACCAAATTCACTTCTTCCAAGCCGTGTTTGGCAAAAAACCCTTTTTCTTTGGCCACAGCCAAGGGAGCACAGGCAGTGAGGGGCACAAAGCCGATCTCCAAGTTGATCTTTTCCAAGCCATGCCTGGCCACCACAGTGCTGCGGCGAGCACGCCATTGCTTAATCCGTTTTTGTTGGTTCAAAAAGTAGATGATCTCGCTGCGGTAGCTGTAGTAGCTGGGATGGTTGACCACCTCCAGCCGACGGCGGGGCCGAGGAATATCAATGGTTAAAATGTTCCCAATTCGGGATCCCGGCCCATTGGTGAGCATGACCACACGATCTGACAGAAGAACCGCTTCGTCCACATCGTGGGTGACCATGAGGGTGGTCATCTGATGTTCTTCACAGATGCGCATTAACTGCTCTTGCAAGTTCCCGCGCGTGAGCGCATCCAAAGCGCCAAACGGCTCATCCAACAACAACACTTTGGGCCGCAAAGCCAGGGCACGGGCAATGGCCACCCGCTGCTTCATCCCCCCGGACAATTGGGCTGGGGGCTTATCTGCGGCATGGCGCAAACCCACCAGATCAATGTGCTCTTCCACGATCTGCTGACGCTCCGCCGGAGAATGGTTTTTAAGAACGGCATTCACCGCCAGCGCAATGTTTTGCCGAACCGTTAGCCAAGGCAAAAGCGAGTAATGCTGAAACACCACCATGCGATCGGGGCCGGGAGCCGTAATGGTATGTCCATCCAAAGCTACGATCCCCCCCGTAGGCAAAGACAGCCCCGCCACCATGTTCAATAGGGTGGATTTGCCACAGCCGGAGTGGCCGATTAAGGAGACAAACTCCCCTCGATGGATTTGCAGATCGATCCCTTTCAGAGCAAGGTATTCCTGCCCTCCGGGCAGAGCAAAAGATTTTTCCACCTGCTCCACACTGACCAATACAGACACAGAAAACCTCCCAACCTATCACCCGTCTAGCCTCAAACCAACCACATACTGACAACACATCCAACACATCATTGGTTGGCTATCTTGTTTTGCAAAACAGACATCAGGCGATCCAAAAGCAATCCCACCGCTCCGATGTAGATGACGGCAACGATGATCTCCGTAACGTAGTTCTGCTGGTAGGCATCCCAGATGAAAAAGCCGATCCCCGGCACACCCGACATCACAATCTCTGCGGCAATAATGGCCAGCCAAGACAGGCCGATGCCGATGCGCAGACCTGTGAACATGTAGGGCAGGGCTGAGGGCAGCAACACCTTAAAAAAGAAGTCCACTTTGGAGAGCTTGAGCACTTTGGAGACGTTGATGTAGTCTTCCGGGATCTGTCTCACCCCCACAGCCGTGTTGATGAGAATGGGCCAAATTGAGGTAATAAAAATAACGAACAGGGCAGCCGGCTCATTGCGTTGCAAAGCAGCCAAAGATATGGGCACCCAAGCCAAGGGAGCTACCATGCGCAAAAATTGGAAAATGGGATCCAAAGCTCGGTTGATCCACACACTGCTTCCCACCAAAATGCCCAACGTGATGCCCACCAAAGCGGCACTGCAATAGCCGATGGCCACCCTTTGTAAGCTGGCCAAGGTTTGGCGCAGCAGCCCTTGGTCGAGGTCGCTGTTGCGATACAAAGGATGCAGGATCAGATATCGGCTGCGCTCATCCATCCACACATCCCAGGGCCCCGGCAGCCGAATAAGGTTGGCACTGGCCAAGATCTGCCAGATGAGCAGGAATCCAACAATACCCACCACAGGGGGGAGAATCTGATCTCGGTACTTCGCCAAATCGAGCTTCGCTGCCGAAGACTTTGCCGCAGAAGAAAGTGTCGTCGTCATAGCTCCTGGAGAGGATAGGGTTTTACAAGGTTCTCTGTTGTCGCGCTCTCAGAACATTCCAACCGCAGGGTTCTACAACGTGTTGGAAACAGAGCATGAACTGGGATTGGCCTTGCCTTTTCTTTGGATGGGCAAACACAGGGATTGCAAACTCAACAAAACTCTCACGACAATCAGAAAACTCAGGATTCCTACGGCTATTGAAAGGATGAGCTTGTCCCAGCGAGGCCGGGCCGGCCTCTCAAAAGGAGGATCCCTGAAGAGTTCGCGCGGAACGTGAAGTAGAGCCAACATAGCCGATCCTCAACATGGCATTTAAAGTTATTCAAAAAGTGCGAGGCTCATAGCATCCATCAACTTTCCATCGTTTGGGCAGAAAGCTCGGCACCGCTTTTTTCGACCTCGTGGGATCCCACAGGTAGGCAGGATCCCTGTCGCGCGAGAGATTCGAACAAGGAAACGGTAAGCCATGGACTTCCTGCGAAAGAAGGTGAGGAACTTGGCCCAATCAAGCTATTCAGCTAGACCCTTTTGATTTTCAGGCTGTTCAGGTAAGCCTGCGGATCCTGTAGGTCAAACACCACACCGTCAAAGAAACGCTCTGTTCCCCGCGAGGTGTTGTTGGGGATGTTCTTCACCCCCAGAGCCTGGGCGGCCTCACGCCAGAGATCTTCACGGTTCACTTCATCCACCAGACGACGGGCAGTATCCAGATCGGGAAGGAAGCGAGCGTGAAAGCCCCAACGCAGGGATTCCGTCAGGAACCAAAGGTCATGGCTCTTATAGGGGTAAGAGACGCTGCCCCGGCCATCTTCCCAGTACAAGGGCCCGGCATTGAAATCTTGAACAGCTGGCTTGCCGTCTCCCAATTCGTAGTTGCCTTGAAAGGGAGGGGTGAGAACTTCAACCGGCACATTCAGGTAGGCACGCCCTGAGAGAATGCGTGTCAGTTCTTCTCGGTTGGCCGGATCGTCGCACCATTGCTGCGCTTCCATCACCGCCATCAAAGTGGCTTGTGTGGCCCTGGGGTTTTGCTCTACCCAATCGGCGCGAATGGCCAAGTATTCTTCGGGGTGAAAGGGCCAAATCTGTTGGGTAAGGGCCGCTATAAACCCGATCCCATCGGCCACAATTCGGTAGGGCCAGGGATCCCCGGTGCTAAAAGCATCCATGGTGCCATTGCGCATTCCCTGCACCGTTTCGGCAGAGGGCACCGTCAGGAGGTCAATGTCTTGATCCGGATCCACCCCCCCGGCGGCAAGCCAGTAGCGGATCCAAAAATCTTGATTGGCATTGGGAAACGTGTAGGCAGCTTTGAACTTGCGCCCGTTGCTGGCGCTGAAATTTTTGATGTAATCCGCGGCTCCCGAGATATCCAGCCCCAAACCCTTGCCAACATGCATTCCGGCAATGGCAATTCCGTTGCCTTGGGTGATCAACTGACACAGAACTGCCATGCGCACCGGCTGATTGTTGGTGATGGCGCCAATGTGGATCATGTGAGGCATCGGCATCTGCCACTGGCCACCGTCGATTCCCCCACCCGCTGAGCCGATGACCACGTTGTCACGGGCTGCCGGCCAACTGGCCTGCTTTAACACCTCTACACCGGTCATGCCATGCTTGTCGAAAAAGCCCTTTTCCTTGGCGATGATCAGGGGGGCAGACTCCACAATCGGTATAAAGCCTAACCTGAGATTGGGGGTTTCTGGGCCGCTGGCCTGGGCAACCCAGTAGCCTGTGCTGGCCCGTGCTAAGCTGCCACTCACGAGTCCACCCACGGTGGCCGCACCCGCAGACAGCAAAAAGTTACGACGTGACGTCATGCTCACCTCATCGAAAGGATATGTGAAGGCAAGAAGGAAGCTTTCCAGTTCAAGTCGCCTGACCCACGGATTTCCTTCGTGAAATCTCAAGAAATCCTTAAATCTCAGCTTGGTTGATATCCTAAGGGCAAATAAATATAGAAACAATACAATTATTATTTTGGTAAGCATAGACTTCCGTTTATCATTGTTGCGATGGCTTAGGTCTCAATGGCGTTTCCTCCAACGGCGGCTTGCTCTGGGCAAAACAACTCAACAGATTGGGGATCCCTGCCCCATGCCGGCTACCACTGGGATGGCTGCACAGAGCGGTTTTTTGAGGGTTGGTATAGCCGGGTAACGTTGCCCGGGGATCCGCCCATTAGCTTTGCCTTCATGTACGCCATCGATCCCAAGCGTGGGGGCATGGCTCAGGTGTTGGGGCCGGAGGAGGAGTTGCATTGGCGCACCTTCCCCAATCCCCGCCGCTTTTGGGCCAGCTCAACCCATCTGGCCTTGGGGCACTCAGGGATCCCAGGCCCTGGCTGTCGCGGCCTTCAGGATCCCTTCACCTTCTTCCAGCGCACCGCCAGTGGCTACCAATACACCGCCCACCTCAACCAGGGGATTTTGCCGGATCCCTTGGTCTCTGAGCCTATTCGCTGGCTTTACCGCATTCAACCTCGTTTTGCCTATGGGATCCCACCCCGAACCACCATGGGAGCCTGGTCTTATCTGCCCATCTTTGAGCCGGGCTGGCAGATTCTCATGAGCCACGGCTTGGCCACCGGCTGGGTGGAGTGGAGAGGCAGGCGCTATGAATTTCAGCAGGCTCCTGCCTATGCCGAAAAAAATTGGGGCCAAAGCTTTCCTCGCCGCTGGTTTTGGATCCAGTGCAACGCCTTTCCCCAGCATCCCGGTCTCAGCCTCACCTGTGCCGGAGCTGAGCGGCAGGTGCTCACCCGCCCCGAAGAAGTGGCCCTGATCAGCCTGCATGGATGGGGATCCCAGCCCTTTTTGGAATGGCGGCCTGGGCAAGCTCATCTGACTTGGCAAGTGGATCCCTGGGGATCCTGGCGAATCTGGGGAGAAAGTGCCCTCTGGTGTATTCAGCTGGAAGGGCACACGCGGCGGCCTGGCCAAACTGTATTCGCCCCTGGCCCAGAAGGGATGCAGCGCAACTGTCGGGATACCCTGGCAGGACATCTGCACCTACAGCTTTGGAAGCGCAACGGCCAAGTCTGGACGCCGGTGCTCACGGCCACCAGCTCCCAAGCCGGCCTGGAAGTGGGGGGAGAAGTCCGGCAACCTTGGCAAGGGCAATGTTAACGCTGGCGGATATCTACACCCCCGCTGGACTTTCCAAAGAACGCTCTTGTGCTAGAATGCCTAAGCCACATTGATAGATGTCCATCTCTGTCTCTGGATAGTATCTGAGTAACTATGGACAGATAGTATGGACAGACATTCAACCGTGGTTGGCCCGCCCCTCTTGCGCCTGTAGCTCAGTGGACTAGAGCACGTGGCTACGGACCACGGTGTCGGGAGTTCAAATCTCTCCAGGCGCGTTTTGGCCCCAGACAGCTTCCGTCTGGGGTATTTACCGTCCCTTGGTTTCGCCTGAACTTGTGCTAGGATTACCCCTATCAAGTCCGCCTTGATGCAGGCGTAGGGAGCCCGAGGATCATGTTTGAACGCTTTACAGAAAAAGCCATCAAGGTGATCATGCTGGCCCAAGAAGAAGCCAGACGGTTAGGTCACAATTTCGTTGGCACCGAGCAAATTTTGTTGGGGTTAATCGGCGAGGGCACTGGGGTCGCCGCCAAAGTTCTCAAGTCCATGGGAGTGAACTTGAAGGACGCCCGCATTGAAGTCGAGAAAATTATCGGTCGGGGATCCGGTTTTGTGGCCGTCGAGATCCCTTTCACTCCCCGCGCCAAGCGAGTGCTGGAACTCTCCCTAGAAGAGGCCCGCCAGCTCGGCCACAACTACATTGGCACTGAGCACCTGCTCCTGGGCCTGATCCGAGAAGGGGAGGGAGTAGCGGCCCGCGTCTTGGAAAACCTGGGGGTGGATCTGTCCAAGGTGCGCACCCAGGTGATCCGCATGTTGGGCGAGACTGCCGAAGTGACGGCAGGGGGGGGATCCTCCAGTCGCACCAAAACGCCCACCCTGGACGAATTCGGCTCCAACCTCACCCAACTGGCCCAGGAGGGCAAGCTGGATCCGGTGGTCGGTCGGACGCGGGAGATCGAGCGGGTGATCCAGATCCTGGGCCGCCGCACCAAGAACAACCCCGTCCTCATTGGCGAGCCGGGGGTAGGCAAAACCGCCATCGCCGAGGGTTTGGCCCAGCGCATTGTGCAGGGGGATGTGCCCGATATTTTGGCCGACAAGCGGGTGATCAGCCTGGATATTGGCTTGCTGGTGGCCGGCACCAAGTACCGCGGCGAGTTTGAAGAGCGCCTCAAGAAAATCATGGATGAGATCCGCAATGCCGGCAACATCATCCTGGTCATCGACGAGGTACATACCCTGATCGGGGCCGGGGCTGCGGAAGGGGCGATTGATGCCGCCAACATCCTCAAGCCTGCCTTGGCCCGTGGCGAGCTGCAGTGCATCGGCGCCACCACCCTGGATGAGTACCGCAAGCACATCGAGCGGGATGCTGCTCTGGAGCGTCGCTTCCAGCCCATTATGGTGGGCGAGCCGACGGTCTCCGAGACCATCGAGATCCTGTTTGGCTTGCGGGAGCGCTACGAGCAGCACCACAAGCTGAAGATCTCCGATGCCGCCTTGGATGCAGCCGCCAAGCTGGCCGACCAGTACATCTCCGACCGCTTCCTGCCGGATAAGGCCATCGATTTGATCGACGAGGCTGCTTCGCGGGTGCGCCTGATCAACTCTCAACTGCCCCCGGCGGCCCGGGAGCTGGATCAAGAGCTGCGGCGAGTGCTCAAGGAGAAAGACGCTGCGGTGCGGGCCCAGAACTTCGACAAAGCCGGTGAGCTGCGGGATCGGGAGATGGAGATCAAGCAGCAGATCCGCGCCATTGCCGCTGCTAAGAAGGCGGAAGAAAGCAGCCGCAGCGAGATGCCCGAAGTAACCGAAGAGGACGTGGCCCAAGTGGTCAGCGCCTGGACGGGGGTGCCGGTGGCCAAGCTGACCGAGAGCGAGTCAGTGAAGCTGCTGAACATGGAAGAAACCCTGCACCAGCGCATCATCGGCCAAGACGAAGCGGTGCGGGCCATCTCCCGGGCCATCCGCCGCGCTCGGGTGGGGCTGAAAAATCCCAACCGCCCCATCGCCAGCTTCATCTTCTCCGGCCCAACAGGGGTGGGCAAAACCGAGCTGACCAAGGCTTTGGCAGCCTACTTCTTCGGCTCCGAGTCAGCCATGATCCGCCTCGACATGTCGGAATACATGGAGCGGCACACGGTCAGCAAGCTGATCGGATCCCCGCCGGGCTATGTGGGCTACAACGAGGGGGGTCAGCTCACAGAAGCGGTGCGGCGTCGCCCCTACACGGTGGTGCTTTTCGATGAGATCGAGAAGGCGCACCCGGATGTGTTTAACCTATTGCTGCAAATCCTGGAGGATGGCCGCCTGACCGATGCCAAAGGCCGCACGGTGGACTTCAAGAACACCCTGATCGTGATGACCTCTAACATCGGCTCGAAGGTCATCGAGAAGGGCGGCGGCAGCCTCGGCTTCGAGTTCAACACCAACGACGAGGATGCCAACTACAACCGCATCCGCAACCTGGTGAATGAGGAGCTGAAGCAGTACTTCCGTCCGGAGTTCCTCAACCGCGTGGACGAGATCATCGTCTTCCGGCAACTGACCAAGGATGAGGTGAAGCAGATTGCCGACATCCTGCTCAAGGAAGTGTTTGACCGCATGACGGAGAAGAAAATCCGCCTTACGGTCAGCGACCGCTTCAAAGACTTGGTGGTGGAGGAGGGGTATAACCCCAGCTACGGGGCACGCCCGCTGCGCCGCGCCATCCAACGCCTGCTGGAAGACATCCTGGCGGAAGAGATCCTGACTGGGCATGTCCGGGAGGGATCGGAGGTGCTCATCGATGTGGATGAGGAGCGCAAGCCCAAGGTGCTGGTCACGGAGCCGGAGCGGGTTCTCTTGCCTCAAGGGGCGGAGTAAAGCTGGCTTTGAGAGGTCCTCAGACTGCAAGGGATCCGTTGGGATGCTGCGGATCCCTTGTGGTCCTCAAGTGTTGTTTTTCAGTTGAACAGACCCAGGCGTAGGAGATCTCTGGCATGGTGCAATCGACCTACTACTACTATGGCGGCGCTCCGGTTCGTACCCCACCCCCAGATTTGGCTTCGCTGCTGCTGCAGGAGCGCATTGTCTACCTGGGCTTGCCCCTTGCAGAGGAGTCGAATGCCAACGTCACCAAGCTGATCATCGAGCAACTGCTGTATCTGCAGTACGAGGATCGGGAAAAGCCGATCAAGATGTACATCAACTCGACGGGCACCTATAACTACGACACAGCGGCCTTTGCCATTCTGGACACCATGAACTACATCAAGCCGCCTGTGCATACTATCTGCATCGGCAATGCCATTGGGATGGCGGCCATGTTATTGGCAGCAGGAGCCAAAGGATTTCGGGCCAGTCTGCCCAATGCCACGATCGTGCTCCACCAGCCCTATGGGGGCACCCGTGGACAGGCCAGCGACATCGAAATTCGCACCCGCGAGATTCTGACTTTGCGCAACATGATGCTGGAGCAACTGTCCCGCAGCACGGGCCAGCCTATGGAGCGCATCAAGAAGGACACGGAGCGGCTATTTTTCATGACACCAGAGGAAGCCAAAGCCTACGGCCTCATCGATCAGGTGCTGACCAGTTCCAAAGTCTTGCCGAAGTTGGCAACAGCCAAAAACTGAAGCAGAGGGATCCGTCGATGGTTCAAGTTCCCGTACAGCCTTTGACGGTGGGGGAGTACCTACGCCTCACGGACGGGCTTTATGAAGGACGGGTTGAACCTGAAGACGGGTCCATTCGGGAAGCCGAGGAGCGTATGAACACCCTCATTGAGCTGTTTCTGGTTGCGGAATTGCCCAAGTTTTTGCCCATCCAACGCCTGAGCTTGGGCCAAGTTGAGGTCGAAGTGCCCGCAGCCAAGGCTCGGTTGCGCAATCCAGAGGTGATGGCTTTGCATCCCGCTATGTGAGCTTGCTGGGAAACGGTTGCGGAATCCTTGCCTGCACATGCCCCTGCCGCTGTTGGTGGTGGAAGTCGTTTCCCCCGGAGTAGACAATGAAAAACACGATTATCAAGACAAGCGCAAAGATTACGCTGCCCGTGGGATCCCAGTGGATCCCGCCAAGCAGTCCGTTTCCGCGGTGCGCTGGGTTGGCGGAGCATGACTCTAGTCAATGATACGCTGGACTATACTGAAAATAATGTACAGTATGTTCAGTATGGCTGCTTGGTATGGCCAGATATGTAAAACCGAGAGAAGCGGCGGATTATTTTGGGGTGTGTCTCCACACCTTGAGGCGATGGGAACAGAAAGGCTGGATCAATGCAATACGTACGCCATCTGGTAGAGCAAGAAGGTATGACCTCGACAGCTACATCAAAGTGCCAAAGAAAGACAAGCGGGTCGTCTTGTACGCCCGAGTCAGCAGCCGAGGACAGAAACCAGACTTGGAGAGGCAGATTGCAAGGCTGGTTGACCTCTACCCTGGAGCCGAAGTGGTCGGAGAGATTGGAGGCGGTCTCGACTTCAAAAGACCAAAGTTCCTTGCCTTATTGGAACGAGTTCGTGCGGGAGATGTCGGAACAATTGTGGTCGCTCACAGGGATCG